>CAZLQN010000125.1:0-2783 GCA_964561735.1 Hadarchaeota archaeon (SeqCode)
CGGTGATGTGGAGATACCTGTCAGCTTAGTTTCATTTTTGGCGATAGCTGAGGCGGCCAATTTCTTCCTTGAGCTCGCCACGCTCTAGGCGCTCGTACCACTCCCGCTTGGTGGGTTTCTGTGCATGCAACTCCTTCCGGCGTGCCTCGAGCAGCTCCGGTTCTTGACCTATGAGTTCGGAGGCTGAAAGCACCCGATGCTCACTCCGCTCGGCTTCAGCATACACGGGCTTCAGATATTCCCGGTACTCCAAACTTCGCAGGAGGTGATGATCCACAATGCTCAGCGGCACTTTCCCCGCAATTTTGATCATGTTGTTACAAGCTCTCACGAGGCTCCCTTCATCTATCTTGAATCCTTTCAGGTAGATGGGTGGGCCGCCGATCAGGAGAGCATCGGGGTCCTGTTTCATGATAAGCGCGAGCGTTGTGTCATCGATTGGACCTTGCACGTCTGATGCATGCATGACCGAGCAGCCCGGCGTTTGAATCGTTAGCATGAGCACATACCCAAGTTGGGATCCAGGGGGGCCGTGAAAAACAGGCCTTGAGAACTTGAGAGTGGTGTGACCGAATTTGAAGCTCTTGCCATCAGCAACGCGAATCTCCTTCGCGACTCTTGAGCTTAGTTTCTGGAACATATACCCCCGCTTTCGCTGGCTCAGGTTGATGTTCGAGCTGGTATCTTTCGCTAAGATGAGCTTGCCCCGATAAAGCCTTTCAGCGAGTTCAGGGGAGCTCCATGTCCAGAGCCAGTCCTCGAAGCTGGGGACGTAGTGGTCGAAGTGGTAGTGGCTTATCGTCAGCACGTCGGCGTCCCTCGCGGCATCGAGGATAGCCTGCCGCGAACGGGCAAGCGCCATGTACTCCAGTTCGTGGGGGCTTAATTTGAAACGCGGCCCGAGCGCGGAGCCGGGGTCGATGACGAGTTTGACATCATCGGTTTCGACAAACGTGGCCATGCTCCGAACACCGAAGCTTTCGAAGGCGAGCGGGAGTACCCGGATTTCACCATTCGCAATTGGCACTAGTTTTATGAAAATCGCCTCATTCAGAGCTGACTATGCCATCGATTACATCAAAATGTTTGTCGAATGAGTAAATCTCAGATAAACCAGCTTCCCTCATTTTAATCAAGGCAAGGGCGTCATTTATGCCGATACCTTGTGTAGGGGCCACATCCGCCGCTGCAAGGTAATCTTCGCGTGAAACGTCAATGACTTTCACGTTATCCATACCCAAGATGCCCGTCAAGAATTTGGAGAGAGCTGCTATGGGTGCCGTCTTTTCAAGGATGTTTGCGACTTCGGAAAGGTGGATGAGAGTGGTAAAAACTCTTTCACCCTTGTTAACCCTCCCCACGATTTCCTTGGCCTTTTTCTTGATTTTTTTCTCTTCTTCAGTTAGATTTCGCTTTGGCTTAACATATGCGTAGACGAGAACGTTAGCATCCAAAAATTTCATTTTCTAGCTCCAAAATGTTTTTTCGAGAGGACTTCTTCTTTGAGTTTGTGGTAGTCAGCGAACTCCCCCACTTCGATTTCCGCGATATCAAAAAATTCAGTCAGGTCCACTTTTTCTTTCGGGATGATCTTCACGTAGTCCGGGTACTCCAACATAAACACCTCTTTTTCCCTCCACTCCTTCGGCAGCCCTATCCGGCCGTACTGGTCAACTTTTTTGGCCTCGACACCCATATTATTACCATTTTTAATTTAGTTTTACCAATATTTAAATTTATTGCCATAAAAAGCTGAAATTGCCAATTAGGTTCTAAGGTGGAAATGCGAGTTCATCCTCGAACCCACGAGTTTTAAATCTTCAGCCTCTAAACCAACAACGATGCCAGCACGTTTAAACTACCTTAAGCGACCTAGGCTCAAGCGGCCCGTGCTCGTTGCAGGCTTACCCGGGATAGCCAACATAGGCAAGCTAGCGGTCGAGTACCTGATTCACCAGCTTCGTGCGAAAAAATTTGCCGAGCTATATTCCGAGCACTTCCCCGAGTGGGTTGTCCGGGACGATGGCTCGGTCAAGACGTTGAAGGTAGATTTCTCCCACTCCAAGCCCGATGGGTTAAAGCGTGACCTCTTGCTCGCCACCGCCGATGCTCAAGCGGCCTCTCCGGAGGGGCAGTACAGGCTCACTGGCGAGATCTTGGATGTCGCGGCGCAGCATGGCGCGGACACCGTTGTCACGATGGCGGCATACGTGCTCTCCTCCAACGAGTCGAAGGCGAAGGTGGTCGGGGCTGCATCGGATGTTGAAACGGTCAAGCTCCTCCGCGAACACGGGGTTGAGCTCCTCGATAGCGGGATGATAGTGGGGATGAACGGCCTGCTTCCAGGGCTGGCTGCAGCGCGAGGGATGCATGGGTTCTGCTTACTGGGCGCGACCCGGGGGGGACTTCTCGATATCGAGGCGACGGGATCCGTTCTTCGGGCCCTAGGCGATGTACTCGGGTTTAAGTTAGATTTAGAAGAACTCCACAAACACGCCATGACTCTGCCCAAGTTCAAGCCACCCAAGCTCAGGCTGCCAGGTGGAATCGAGGAAGAGGTCAGCTACATCCGTTAGCCCGTTCACTCGCGGTAGAAGCGCTTCATGCCGATCACGATAACGATGACGAGCACCACAAGTATTATTCCAGCGATTAACCTGAAGTCAATCGATAAGCCAGTTTCTTGAGCTTCACGCGGCGTTACACCTAGGGTTTGACACCAAGCGTTGTACGTGTAGGAGGCCGCGAGATCAACACCCTCCTGCACGATGGATTGATCGCGG
>CAZLQN010000126.1:0-2758 GCA_964561735.1 Hadarchaeota archaeon (SeqCode)
CGACGATTTCACATCGGAAGTGGCGTGGTTCTCCCGCAGGCTCGCGAAGAAGAAGCCCAAGGACAAGGAGGCGCGAGAGTTTCTGGCGCTCATGAGGAAAGTCGGCAGGTGGTCGGGGGAGAGCTCGATCGAAACGATGGACGCGCTGATGGAGGCGATGGAGAAGGCGGGGCTGAGGTAAAACTCTTGAAAACTAAAATAATGAAAAAGCGATGATATTGTAAACAAGACGTGAATTAGAAAATGAGGTGAAACTATGAGTGGTAAACCAAGCGATTTTAAGCGATTTGAGCTATGGGTTGGTGACACAATAATACGACGGTTCCCGAAGAGGCAAGGGTGGAAGATCGACCCCAAGAAAACGCTTGCGAGCGGGCATAAACCTGACTACGTTGTCTGCAAAGGAAACAAGAAAATCGTCATCGATGCGAAGGATAAGGCTAAGCTAACGCCTCGCGATATCCGCCAGATTATGGAAGACCGCGATGAGTGCAAAGCACGTGCGATAATCTACATCGCCAACGACACAGATGTAAGTAATTCAGTTCAACAGCACGCAGATGAGGCAGGAATCGAAATTAGCCGTGCTCGGCGGTGGCGTAAAAAATAAGTTGATAAAAGGCGGTATGGCTTGCGAAGCTGATGGCGAGGGTGAAGTGGGCTAATTTTGGCGAGTTTTCGTGAGGAAGGAGAAACCTTGAACGAAAGAGGGCAATTCGAAGAAGTGTGGATTCTAATCATTATTCTTGTCATTGGTGTAGTCTTGTCAATAATTCTTCAAAAATGGGGAGACCCGTACAACCCTTCACCCCTTCGAGGGGTTGTTTCGCATGAACGGTCCCGCCCGGCAAGCGATCAGCGCCGGAACTCAGGGTAGCGCAGGCGGTTCCGTAGCTTCTGGGAGTTTGGCACACTCCCGTATTCTTCACCGGCTTTCTTTTTGAACCATTTCATAAAATCGGGAAATGTGCCCTCGTTCACAACGTCCCGAACGTTGAAGACGTGGAGGTAAGCGTGTCTGGAGAAGTACACCCCCAACCTTGTTATCTCGTGTTTCGGCGGCGCGCCGTCGATGCCCCCTATCCGGTACAGAATGTAATAGCCCAGCAGCTGGTTGAAATAGTCCCTCCGAAGTTCGAACTTCTTCGTGGTTTTTATGTCAATTATCGCGTCGTCGATGACTAGATCCACATCAGCGCCTCCGACTAGCACCGAGGCTTCGCCAAACGTCGGATCGAGCAAACACACCCTGCTTGCCTTGAAGATTTCCGGTCTGAGAAAAGAGATCAGGTTCTTCATATCCTCCACGTCTTTGGCGTCGATGACCCCTATATTTTCGTCCACGATCCCGGCCCTGTAGATGGGGTCCAGCTGTGCGAGCAGCAGGGCGGATCTTATCAGGCGGTCGTCCATCTTTCCCGCTTTGAGAAACGTCAAGTAATTTTCCTCCGTTTCCGACACGATGTTGCTCGCTTTTTTGTGTAGGGTTCTGTCGTCCTTTATTAGCTCAAGCGAGATCTCCGCGACCCACCGGTGAACAACGGCGTTCGGATTCAGGTGCTTCAGGTAAAAACGCATGAGGTAGTCAAATGCCGTCCCGACCAGCGAGTAGTGATTCGTCAGCGGAGGGGCCAGCAGTTCTTTTTCTACGCCGAACTTCGGGCTCGAGAACTCCTCCCGGAACTTTTCTTTGACATCCGTACCAGCCAGAAATGAAGTCAGACTCATGGCCCTGCCTCTGAGTTTGGTTGTGGATTCACTTCAAATAAGCGTTTTTGCTTGTGGCGGACCTCCCGCGACGCGTAGCGCCTGTAGGCGGTCCGCGCGAGCCTGTGGGCCCCCTTCTGCAGCGGGTCCGAGCCCCGCGGCACCCACTCGTAGCTCACCCTCGCCCGCCGCGCCGACCGTGCCAAGGGAGAGGAGCGGGGCGATATTATCAACCGAATTGATACTCGTATGCTTGTTTGACAAGTCTCATTACGTATGGTATGTCTGATTTGCTGGAAAGTTTTACCTCACGGGTAGTGCTCCAACCCCTATCTGAAATATCTTTCGCAATTTTACGCGGATCGGAAAATGTTTTTTCGTTGACCCTGAGATGCAACCACAAGTGTTTTTGGTGAACGTGTACTGTCAAAAATGATGATTTTACAAAGTACTTGATGTAATCCGGCGCAAAACCTTCCTCTACATCATCGCCGAGTTTTAAGGTTCTATCTCGCAATTCGTTTAACACTTCGATGGTCACGGTGTTTCCTTTTGCGCGGCTTTTGTGATATTCCAAATTAAGCTTTTCTAATTGCTGTCCGCGGCGAGGCACTCTCCGTTGCTTGACCCCCTCATCTCTATTTAACTCAAACTCATCCCTGTGGAGGCTGTACGTGAATAGTTCTATGTCAACATCTAGATGGTTCAATAAGGCATAATCCCATTTTGAGAACTTTTTTGCTATACAAATCAGTCGGGGTCTTTCGCTCCAGTTTACCTTCGTTTTCCGCATGTCAGGATTGTCACGAACTATTTTTTCAAATTCAAGTTTGCCCGTAGACAGTAACCAATCGTAGTAGAAGACGGCTTGGTTTAGCACGGTTTCATCTTTTTCCCGTTTATATTCCACAATACATGGCGCGCTGTCTTCAGTTATCGCCAGAGTGTCTATCTCGCCTCCGGGTATGCTGTGGAATTGCTTCAGGAAATACACATTCAGCAATTTAGGCATGTGCTCTTCAACAATTTTTTGGAGCTCTTTTTCAGCACT
>CAZLQN010000127.1:0-2756 GCA_964561735.1 Hadarchaeota archaeon (SeqCode)
CGCCACTATGCTCCTCCTCACGGCCTTTTTTATTATTTCCTCGCTTTTCGTCGGCCTTTTTATCCCATCCCCCAGGGCTTTTTCAGCTTCTCTGATTCGCGCCACCATCTCCTCTAACTCACCCGGCTCTAGGGAAGCTTTGTGATCCGGCCCGGGCAGTTTTCTGTCTAAGGTGAAGTGTTTTTCGATGACTGCTGCACCCAAAGCGGCGGCGGCTATCGGAACTGTGATACCAAGCGTGTGGTCGGAGAATCCAGCAGGGAGCTTGAAAGTTTGTCTCAGCGTCTCTATGACCTTGAGATTCACTTCCTCTACCTTGGCAGGATAATCGCTCACGCAATGGAGCAGCACGATGCTTTTAGCCCCTCCCGAGTTAAGCACCCTAATAGCTTCTCTGATCTCGGCAATGGTTGACATGCCAGTTGACATGATGATTAGCTTCTTCTTGCTAGCGATGTGCCGGAGCAATGGGAAGTTTGTTATTTCTCCCGAGGCTATCTTGAATGCGGGAACTTTGAGACGATATAGGAGATCAACACTTTCCCTGTCGAAAGGTGTAGCGAGAAAAATGATTTTCTTTTTATTCGCATAGTTAGCCAATTCTTTCAGGTCCGTCTCGGTGAGTTCGACTTTCTTCAACATCTCATATTGCTCCCCCTCCCCGGTGCTCTTCACTTGGTAAGGCGCCTTTGCTGCGAACTCAGTGACGATTTTTTCTGTCTTGAAAGCTTGAAACTTCACGGCGTCCGCTCCGGTGGCCTTGGCGGCGTCGATCAGCTTTTTCGCTAGAGTAATTGAGCCGTTGTGGTTCACCCCCGCCTCCGCCACGATGAAACACGGGCGCCCCAACCCTATCGTCCTATTGGCAATTTTAATTCGTTTCATGAAACCCCTATTGCCATCTCCCGGAAAGTGCTAAAAGATTACTGCTATTCAGAACGCTAGATCAATTTTCGATTATTTTCTCCCATTTTTGTTCTGCAAACTTTTTGAGGCTCTCTAAATTGTGGGCCACCATCATCTCCTTAATTTTCATCAACTCATCGTCATTGTATTTTGTCAAATTAACGACAAATTTGATGCTGGGATCCTCCTCGCACTTTATAACAAAATTTTCAAACGAGCCGCACTGAGCGAGAATCTTTTCTCTATTTTGGTCGAACAACTCAGTTCCAGGATATGGTGTGGCGAAGAAAGGCCCGACATCTATCTTGCGTTTGATCCAGAACTTCACATCGTCATAGTATGATTGAATGGTATCTCCTTGGAACCCGATCATGAAATTGGTGATGGGGTAAATTCCAGCTCTGAGGCATTCTTCTATGGCCCATTCATTGCGAGCAGGAGTTGAGCCCTTTCCTATGTCTTTAGATAAAATCTCTGCGTTCATGGACTCAATCCCCAAGTCCAAATAGCAGCACCCGACTGCTTTCAACCGATCTAGCATCTCTCGATCTATCGTGTTAACGTGCGCCGTAGACCCCCAGTACAAGGGAGGATCCAGCTCTGTGAATCCCTCCTTCTCCATCAAGTCACAGAGCTCCATCACGTTTTTCTTGCTCGCGGTGAAGTTCTCGTCTGCGAAGGTCAGAAAATCTACAGCATATTTAAAGCGCAAGTGTTTCATGAGACCCACCACCCACTCAGGATCGTAATATCGGATTTTCGCCGACGACCCTTCGGGTGGGGCATGGAACCTAGTCCTAGAAGTCCCTGATGCCAAATCTATGCAAAAACTACATGTGAACGGGCATCCTCTTGAAGTCTCTATAGACAGGCGGCGCTTGGCAACCATGGCCTCGGGTGAAAGGGGTATCCCGCTGTGTTTGAAATATACTTCGTTGAGGGGCAGGAGGTCATATTTCGGGAACGGCAACCGGCTGAGCTCTTCCGGCGACAGGAGGGGCTGCGGCGGGGTTTCACATATTTTACCATTTTCCCTGTAGTAAATTCCTTTTATGTTTTCCCAGCTCCGCCCGCCAAAGTTTGCGAGAATTTGGCTCATCGTGCGCTCTCCCTCACCCACGCATAAAACATCGATTTCGGGAACCCATTCCATGAGGTTGCGCTTGAGGCTCGTGGCCAGCCCACCGCCAGCGATTAACAATGTGTCGGGAAACTCCTTTCTAAGCAAACCAAACATCCGCTTCTGCCAGACGTAAGTGGTAACGAGCGAGCCCATGCCTATGATATCCCAATCCTCACCTCGAATTTGATCGAGCACCTCCTCGTGTGGTAGCCGGTATGCGTTGTTGTCAAAAACGGCAACATCGTGCCCCAACGAATCCACCACGGCTGCGATGTACGCAGTCCCCAATGGAACGTTATACTGGGGCTCGTGCGGTTTGATGGGGGGGACTACCAAGAGAACCTTGAGCTTATCCATACCTACCTAGAGCCTCCTTCAATGGCATGCCGATGATTGCCCCACCGTGGACAGCTCCCCCCTCCGTGGCGTTGATAATTGTTATCCCACCTTCAGCCAGATAATTCGAGATTTCTACAAGGTGGTCCCTGTGATACCTGAATACCTTGTCCGTGTAGTATTTCACTCCAAAATCCGGGTTATGCCCGTATTCCAAAAATGTTTCCTTGTATCTCTCGGGAGTCATGGTCGGGTCGGCCTCCTTAACTATGGGGTAATAGGCGGATTTTTCAATCGGGGTTTCCATCGTGTATCCCTGATCCATACCAGTCAGGATGATGTTTTTGTAGCCAAGATACGCCGCGAGGTTCACACAGGTGATTCCGATATT
>CAZLQN010000128.1:0-2740 GCA_964561735.1 Hadarchaeota archaeon (SeqCode)
TACCGCCACCTCAAAGTTTTCAAAGCGGGCGAACGGTCGGGGTCGGAGTTGGATGTGTCGGGCGGACGGGTCGGGGTCGGACGGAGACGTGCTTCACCTGGGACCGCAATCTTATCCTGACCTCTCGCAGGGGAACCTTTCGGAGCGGAGGCGAAGTTTGGGTGAGATGGGGAAATCCTGGGGATAGCCTTTGACATTCTGGCGTTGGTCGATGGGTTGCGGAGGGATGCTGGCGGTCGGGTGGCGTGGGAAGGGCTTACCCACTGTTACCGTCTACGTCCCTGTTACCGCCACCGGTACCGATACCTTACTCACGCATACAAAATAAAAAATCAAAAAATATAGCCCAAGCCTCTGCTACAATAGCCCAAAGGTAATATATACATGCGGGGAAATGATACAAATCGTACCATTTTTTCAAAATTTGGGGCTCTTGCTCTTCCGCCCGGCTCCACGAAAGGTACCATGGATATTGCACGATTTTCCGACCTTCGCACAACTGGACTCGATAAGATTCTGTGCAAACATTGTGGCCTCCCTCCACTTTGCGGCATAGAGGTAGGTCGCTTGCGACTCGGTGAGGTCTAGAAGAGGGGTCAAACGGGAAATGGTTTTCAATGGGGGCTGACCAAGAAAGTGGTATTCTTGATCTTTGGTAACTGAACAGAGCCAGAGCCTCCGTCCGCGAAGTTGGAGGTATCCAGTTTGTTCGAAAGCGTCTCCATGATCCGAGATTGTGACGCTGAGATGGAAGGATCTGCGAAACTTGGGAGGCTTAACGTGCGGGATGCGATATCGCGTGAGATAGAAGTCAGGTGGGAGAATGTCTGGGAGGGGTAGCAACATGGCTTTAACAAGTGGTTCTCTCCTAGCGGGAGGCACGGGCCTGATCCCTGAAAGGGAGACGCGATAATGGCCCCCCGGAGTTTCAATCGCCTGGATTTTCCCACTCTTGATCCTTCGCTTCACCGTGTTTGGATGAATGTTAAGAATGCTCGCGGCCTCGCGGACTGGGTATAACGTCCCGAACTTTAGGACACGCTGGAGATTGTCCTTACGGATGAAGTAAGGGTCTCTTTGGGAGTACCTCCTCCCAATTGGAACGCCCAACGCCCGAGAGCGCAACCACCGCCTGACAGTCCCTGGGTGGACTCTATAGGTTTGCGCGAGATCGGTCGTTAAGAGTACCTCGGGATTAACGAATCGCATCCTCACGCTACTGCCACCTGCGCGCGTGCACCCCGCAGAAACAGAGTTCTACCCCGCTCTCAAACTCCACCGCCCGTTTTGCTAAATTTGTACACTGGTGGCCGTCTCCAGTTATTTCCTCGCACTGGACTCGAACATATTCCTCAAGGGGCCTATCTCTAATAGCCCTACTATCTTTAACAAGTGCCCATTTTTGCCCCAGACTTTCATCGGGTATGTCTCGAAACCCGAAAGAAGGATCAACCGCGACTTGATTCGGGTTCTCGAAGTCCTTATATGAAGACACGATATGAGCACCGTTGCGCCTGAGCAAGTCCTTGAGCAACTCCGCGTCGTTTGAGTAGACCGGCACCATATGTGTGGGTAGTTCATGCGTTCGGTTTGTGTTGAACCTATCAACGCACTGACTCGGACGGCGTATAACATCCGTCGCGAACGCGTGCCCAACGCCAACTCCTACCCGCGGGATAATTGTCAGGGTGGAAAGCTCCCCGCGCTTTTTAGGGGGGATCGCGCTGGCCTGTTGGCTGGCCCGTGCGAAGACCAAACACAGCCGCTCCCTGAAGTGTTTGGAGGCTCCTCCGATAACGACTTCTTCAAATTTGTGCACGCCGTGTAGCTCGGGGTTCACGAGTTCCGCGCCTGATTGCGTCAGATGGCAGCAACCCTTGTGCCATACGATCCAATTTTTGTCCAAGCAATGCCTCATCGCGGTGCGCGTGAGATAAGTGGGGTGCCAGCCCACTTCCTCCTTCCAAAACTCGTGCAGCTGGTCCCATGTCATCGGGCCATGGGTCGAAAGCCCAAGCAGCAGATATCCAGCCTCCTCGGTGGGGGGGCGCTCGATGTATAAGTCTGGAAACGTTCGAAAGTGCCAGCCTGGAACTTTGAAGAAGAGCTTGATCATTTTTCACCACACTCACCCGCTTCTCGACAATCCGCGCGGCTTCGGTGCCTGCAGATTCCCACCGCCTATAGAGAACCTCCATATGGACGCCGCAGACGAGCACCTCTGGATTTCGACGCCCCATCCTCTTGTGCCGAGAATGCGAGCTCAGGAGCTTCGATTTCACAGATTCTCAGCCAAGTCCCCAATTTGCTAATGAATGCGTTGATCTCTAGCCTCTCGGGTTCGGTGAGCAAGACTTCTCTCAACGTCGAGCGAGCCGGCAGATTTGCCGCGGCCCACGCCGCCAGTGTTTTCAATCGGATTTCGGATACCATCCGTTCCACCATCCTTGACTATCCAAAAAAGGGCTCAAAAGTGTTTCGTTTTATGGTTTCTATGTGTTTTTTTACTTATTTTGCCAAAATAAGCCATAAATCCCATAGTTTCCATACTTTTATGGTTTCTATGTGTTTTTTCCTTATTTTGCCAAAATAAGATTACCAAGGAAGTGGTGAAGAAAGCTGAAAAGTTGCCAAGGCCATACCAAAAGATAGTGCAAAAGGTTTTTGCGCGCGGAAGCGCCAAGGGGGTGTGGGACAAAATAAATCTACTTGAGCCAGAATAGGTTGTGCCACAGCATCG
>CAZLQN010000129.1:0-2732 GCA_964561735.1 Hadarchaeota archaeon (SeqCode)
TTTTGGAATGATTGTGTCTTTCTTCATGTTCTGTTTTGCTTTTTTGCTCACCAACACCGGCATGTATCTTGCCTTTAAACCGGTACCCGGACATTTCATCGTCAGGTCCTCTGCGCGCATGATCTCTCCGGCTGCGATATCTCTTGTCGTCACAATACTTTTGGCCAACTTAGCTCTTACCGGCGATTCAATTTCTAAAATCTTCTTTTCTCCAGTACCAATCGCCGATTCCAGTTTTCTAATGTCGTCAACCAGTCCTGCAAGCCCCAATGGTTCTAATGACGCCGCATGATCAGGCCCAGGCATTAGGTGGTCAAGAGTGAAATGGCGCTCTACCATGCATGCCCCAAGGGTAACTGCCCCAAGTGTAACTACATGTCCAGATTTTTCATGCCCAGAATAGCCGACCGGCACATTGTACCTCTTCCTTAACGTGGACATAACATTAAGATTGGATAAGTAATCATCGAAGGGATATGCGGAGATGCAGTGGAGCAAAATCACCTCCGCGCGGTTTTTTCTTATAACTTCCATGGCCTCGTCTATTTCTTCAAGTGTACTCATGCCAGTTGACATGATGATTGGCTTGTTTTTTTGACAGATGTGTTCAATTAACGGCAAGTTAGTGACATCCGCTGAGGCGATTTTGAAGACCGGAACTCCAAGTTCATCTAAGAAATCAGCACTTTTCATGTCCCATGCGCTTGCATAAAAATCTATGCCAATTTTCTTGCTGCAGTCAAACAGCTTACGCCACTCATCTTCCGAAAGTTCTAGTTTCTTCCTATGTTCACCATATGTTTCGCCAAAAGAATTCTCAATGAGATACGGCCTGTTAGCAAACTCCTTAATCAATAAAGAATCTATGTCCCTTTTTTGAAATTTGACAGCATCAACCCCGCATTTGGCCGCCGTTTCAATTAGCCTCTTTGCCAGTTGGAATTGCCCATTGTGATTTATTCCGATCTCAGCCACAATGTAACATGGGCAGCCATCACCCACAAATTTGTTTCCAATTTTGATCTTCATTTGTATGCTACCAACCATACTCCACAGCTTTTAAAATATAGTTTCCTTTAATTTATCAAAGTATCTTTTGTAAGATTTGCATCGCCGCCTCCTTAGTAAATAACCCGGGATTGTTATTTATTGCTCCCGTGAGCTGCATGCTCATAGAAACTAACTGCGGAAGCATGGACTCGGTGACGCCAAAAGACTTCAGGTGCTGTGGAATGCCGATATTTTGGGTCAACTCGGCTACTTTCTTACAACCGGCCAATGCGGCTTCCTCCGGAGCAAGTTTATCCACTGGCACACCTGTTTTTTGAGCGAGAATCACAAACTTTTCGACCGCGCTTTTATGACTGTACTCCATGACGTGGGGGATCAACATACTGTTGGATGCCCCGTGCGGTACTTTACAGAGGACGCTCAAGGCGTACGATATCGCATGAGATGCTCCAGTACCTGCGTTGGCGATGGCAACTCCCGCCAAATAGCTTCCCAAAAGCATCTTTGAACGCGCTGAGATATCCCCCCCACGCTTCACGGCGATTGGTAAACCCTCCCAGATTAACTCCATAGCCTTGAGGGCAAACATGTCTGTGATTGGTGTCGCACTCTTCCCCACGTAGGATTCGATGGCATGTGTCAGCGCATCCATCCCGGTTGAGGCGGTAAGATTCGGCGGCAATGAAACAGTTAGCTCTGGATCCAGCAACGCCAAGGTAGGGATGACATGTTGGCTGTTTATCCCCAGCTTGATCCCTTTTTCTCGATTGATAAATACTGCGGTGGGGGTTACCTCGCTTCCAGTCCCAGCTGTGGTGGGGACCATTATGGTCTTCAATCCGGGGTTCCTTACTTTGTCAAATCCCTGGTATTCACTAGCGCGCCCTTCGTTTGTCATCAAGACTGCAGCCGCTTTCGCCGTATCGAGGGTGCTGCCTCCGCCGATACCAATCACAAAGTCACAGGCGTTATCCTTGCCGAATTGGGTGCATTTGTCCGCTACCTCTAACTCTGGCTCCGCTTCCCCCTGTTCGAATAAAGCAGCACGTATTTTTTCTCTTTTAAGAATGTCCGACGCTTTTTCTCCCAAACCCATCTCACATAGCTTTTTATCCACGACCAAGAGTACTTTCCTCGCCTGCAACCTCTCCGCTTCCTCCCCAAGCTTTTGGAAGGAACCGACACCAAAAATTATTTGCCGTATTGTACTAAACTTAAATTCGAACATGATACTCGCCTTCATATATCATGAGCTGAACCATCCATTATACCTCTATCTCTCAGGGGCTAATTCTTACAAAAATTTATCATCCACCAACTTCTAAGAATATAAACGCATTTTTTCTAGGCATGCGATATTATCTGTTTGAGCATTTTTGCAGCTCTGGCTGCGCTTCCTCTCTTTTGTGACCCCACTCCATATGTTTCTAAAAACTTTTTGTCGTTCAAATTTACTTTTTTATCGATTTTGCCTTTAGATAGGTACTCATTTAGGGCATCGGTAAGGCTTTTTAATTCTCGGTAACAGAACGCGCGTTGCTCTAACAATTTCAGGGCTTTTGCATTTATGTGGAGATGCCCGGTATAGACAAATATCGGCTTGGATGTCGTAAGCGCTTCTAAAAGTGTTGTAGTCGGGAAATCGATCACCAGCAAGTCTGCTATTGAAAGCAAGTCTATAGCAGTGTATTCGTCCCTAAAGAATAGACAATTTTTGAATT
>CAZLQN010000130.1:0-2709 GCA_964561735.1 Hadarchaeota archaeon (SeqCode)
GTCAAGCACCGTCTTGGTCCCTTCGCCAGTAGTCGTGACCTCTGCGTTCGGGGAAACAAGCATCGTGCCCTGTATCGATGCCTTAACATCAACCGTTCCAGCGCCCGAAATGTACGCACGCCCGTTGCCCTGCGCAACCAATGTGCCGGACCCGCTGAGCGTCACTGTGTGCCCCCTGTTCCTCATGTCGGAGACGATGTCCGTAAGCGCTTTGAACGCATCCCTGAGGTAGCTGTTCCCCTCTTTGATGAACGCTACACCATCCCTGAACAGTTGGTCTGCATCTGCCTCACTGGATATTTGGCTGAACTTGTCCTTCGCGGCGTCGTACTTCTGCTCGGCCAGTGCAAGCTTCGAGTTGTAGTCGGCGAGCCATGCCTCAAGTGCTGATGTGTCGACCCCCTGATCCTTTAGGTTTTCTATCCTTGCCTCAACTCGCCCTGCGAACGCTTCCGCCTTCTGGACCAATGCATCTGCCCACGCACTCAGAATCTGCCCAGCTATGTACTTTATTCTGACCCTGACGTTGCGCCAGTAGTCCCCGATTGTGCTGGCGATACTTCTGAGTACCTGCTCGTTCTCGGCCGCTTGGATTTCCGCCTGCTTCGCTTGGAGCCAGCTTATGTCGGCATCGATCTCGGCGTAAATCGTGACCTTCTCGTTGTCAGACAAGCCTCGCGTGGCCTCTACCCTGACCCTAATCACCTGCAAGCGCTTGATCATCATGTTGTCGGCCTTGAGCAGAGCGGTCTTTGACTTCGCTAATAGGTTCGCCAGGTTCGCCTGCGTCCGATTTTGCCTCCACCCCAATCTGGCGTCCAAGAAAGTAGCCCTAGCGCCGAGCCAGTCGTTGTGGGCGGCCTGGAACGCTTGCAAATTCTCTATGTATTTCCCATACGCTTCCTCGTATGGTCCAGCTGTGACTTCTGGGACTATCACTTTATTTGGCATTGCGCTCATTGCCGGCACAATCGCTATCAGCATCAGTGCCGATACCACCAGTACTCCGATCTTCGTCTTCATTTTTCCCACCTTTCCTTTTGTTCGGGTTGAGCTCCACGCGCAGCCCCTATCGCTCGCGCGTTTCATCGATTACGGACAAACTTCTATAATAAAAATTATATATACAAACTTTCTTTATTTTCCAAAATAAAGCCTTAAAAATGCTCCAATTACTTTACGAAGCTTTATTCTTGCTCCGATTACTTTACAGTATTGGTAATATTTTAATCCACCGATATCGAACTTTGTTTATGCTCAGAAAATTATCCCTCCTTGTCCTATTTTTGGTGGCTGTCACTATCAACACCGCCCCCGCTACACTTGCTCAAGAGAACAACGCCACAGTCCATGGAACTTTTTACGATCTGTGGACCTTTGCACCATTGGAAAACATCGTGATAGAGGTGTACTCCAACTCTGCGCTTCGAATGCAAACGATCTCCGTCGACGGCACCTATTCACTTTCTCTTTCGCCGGGCAGTTACACCATCGTCGGCAAACATTATCGTGGTTCTTTTTTGGCCAGCGATGCTCAAGAAAACGTCATACTTCAATCACACGATAATATTACCCTAGATCTCATCATGTTTCCAACTTTTGAGGAAAATGAGCTTCCGGAGAATTACGATAACACCATCGCAGAGGAGTGGGGTGAGGCGGGAACGGCATGGTGGCCTATCCTTGGGGCTGCCCTGGCCCTAGCGCTGGTGGGGGTGGTCGTCGCATTCTATTATTTAAAAATTTTGTCCAAGAAGAAACTCGGCATGAAAAAAGTCGAGGGTGCGCCATCTGTAAAGGTTGTGGGGCTGCCCGATGACCTGAGAGAAGTCATGGACGCAATAACGGAAAGTGGGGGGAGGATCAACCAAGTGGAACTGCGGCAAAAGTTGCCCTATTCCGAGGCCAAGGTGAGCCTGATGGTGGCCGACCTTGAGAACCGCGGGCTGGTCAGGAAGATAAAGAAGGGTAGAGGAAACATCATCATACTCAAAGAGTGAGAAAAACTCTACTTTTTCTTAAGATAATCGTCAACCATCTTGATGGCGCAAAATTTCCCGCACATCGCGCAGACGTTCGGGTCGAGCAAAGGCGGCCTCTTCCGCCTGAGTTCCCTCGCCTTCTCTGGATCTATCGCCAGCTTAAACTGTTTTTCCCAATCTAATGATGCTCGCGCTTTTGCCATCTCTGAATCTAGTTCGGCTGCCCTTTCACCGAGTTTCACAATGTCTGCAACATGAGCCGCAATTCTTGCCGCAATTACTCCTTCTTTGACATCGTCCACCGTGGGAAGCGCTAGATGCTCAGATGGTGTCACCACGCAAAGAAAATCTGCGCCAAACGCTGCAGAGAGGGCACCGCCGATACCTGAGGTTAGATGGTCGTACCCTGGGGCGATGTCCGTGACGATTGGGCCTAAAACGTAAAACGGCGCCCCCTTGCAGATAGTTTTTTCGAGCTTGACATTCGCCCCGACGTGATCGAGCGGCAGGTGCCCAGGCCCTTCTACCATCACCTGCACGTCTTTCGCCCATGCACGCTCCACGAGCTCGCCCAGCGTCAACAACTCTTGAAACTGCGCCCGGTCCGAGGCATCCGCCAGACAACCGGGGCGCATACCATCCCCCAAACTTAAAGTTAGATCGAACTCCCGCGCCAACTCTAGCAGGTAGTCGAACTCGCTGTACAGCGGATTCTCTTTTTCGTTAT
>CAZLQN010000131.1:0-2708 GCA_964561735.1 Hadarchaeota archaeon (SeqCode)
GGGGCATGTTGATAACAAACGATAAGGAGATAGCTGAGGTGGCCCGGCTGGTGAGGAACCACGGTGAGGCGGTTTTAGAAACGGTGGCGCAGAGAACCTATGTCAGTGAGATACTCGGATATAATTATAGGATGACTGAACTCGAAGCTGCGATTGGCATATGCCAGCTCAAGAGTCTCGATGAATGGAATAAAATTCGGATAAAGCTCGCTGCGTACCTCACGAAAAAACTAAGAGAATTTGATGGATTAACCCCACCCAGGATTAGAGAGAAATGCAAGCACGTCTTCTACGTTTACCCACTACTCTACGATGGGTCCAAAGCGGGTATTCCGCGGGACATCTTTGCGGAAGCTCTTAAAGCAGAGGGAGTACCGTTAAGCATTGGTTATGTTAAACCCCTCTACCTTTCACCCTTATATCAAGAGCGACGTGCATACGCGTTCAAACATTACCGAGGAAACGCGAGTTACCGCATGGGCATATGCCCCGTGGCAGAAGAAATGTATTTCAAAAGAATGCTGGTTTTGCCCGTTGTGCGACCTCCTGCTTCTGAGGACGACATGGATGACATAGCAAATGCTGTAAGGAAAGTATTCGACAACAAGGATGAGCTCATGGTGCACGCAGGGCAGAAGGGATTACAAGTTCGTTAGATCACGAGGAGATTTTGTCCCACGTGATTGGTTCATTTCGTCTGATATGAACCTTAGTTTTCTGCCCCACAATGCTTTCAAGATGCTTGGGCTCCAGCCCGATTGCCGGCCTCAACGTCACGAGCATTTCTTTCTTGATAACGGTACCAGCGGGGATCTCCACCTTGGCGAATATGCTCCGCCTTGCCAGCTTGCGGATTTCCAGCTCGGTTTTCACGGGTCCTTTGGTGGGTACGCCCCTCATTTTCTCCACCGCTCTGACGCCATCTACCATCCTCTTCAGCTCATCCGGTTCTATTGCATAGAAGTGGTCGGGCCCAGGCAGTTCCCTGCTGAGCGTGAAATGCTTTTCTATCATCACCGCGCCAAGGGCAACCGCCGCCAGAGGCGCTACTATCCCAAGAGTGTGGTCGGAGTAGCCCACCGGCAGCTTAAACCTCCGTTTCAAAGCGCTAATTGCTAGGAGGTTTGCATCTTCCGGAGCTGTCGGGTAGTTGGCGACGCAATGCAACAGCACGATTTTTTTGTTCCCAGTACCCCTGATGACTGAGACCGCTTCCCCCACCTCGTCCATTGTGGCTGCACCTGTAGAAACTATCATCGGCTTCCCCTTTCGCGCTATGTATTTGATCAACGGAAAGTTTGTCAATTCTCCCGACGCCACCTTAAACGCCGGAACGCCGAGCTCGTCAAGTAGATCGACCGCTTCTTCATCGAAGGGAGAAGACAGAAAAATCAGGCCCTTTTTGCCCGCGCATTTTGCCAGCTCGCGGTGCCACTCGCGGGGAAGCTCTACTCGCCTGAAGATCTCATACACCGACTCTTTTTCACTCGCTTTTTCCATGTATCCTGCTTTCGGGGCAGTCTTTGCTACTATCTTGTCGGCCGAAAATGTCTGAAACTTTACAGCATCCGCCCCTGCCTTCGCTGCAACGTCTATAAGCCGCTTCGCCTGCCCGAGCTTGCGATCGTGGTTTGACCCAGCTTCGGCCACAATGAATGTGAGTTCCCCCTCGCCCACGAGTTTATCACCGATTTTCACCTTTGTAGCCATCATCTCAACTCCTCAATTGATTCCTCGACCGCCGAAACAACGTCTTCAACATCTTCATCTGACATCTTTGGGAACATCGGCAACGTGACAATCCGGCCAGAGATGTCCTCCGTCACCGGGTAATCTTTGGGCTCGAAGCTAAAGTTCTCTCGGTAGTAACTAAAGCTGTAGATAGGGAGGTAATGCACGTTTACTCCGATGTTTTTCGCCCTCATCGAGGTGATGAACTTGTTTCTATTCATGTTCTTATCGAGCAAAATCGTGTACAGGTGCCACACATGCCGCACATCGGGTTTAGTCCGCGGCAGAGTGATCGATGGTATCTTCTTGAGCTTTTTGTCATATGCCTTAGCGAGTTCTTGCCGCCTTTTTATGAAACCCTCTAGCTTCTTCAGTTGAGAGAGTCCCAGCGCCGCCTGAAAATCGGTCATGCGGTAATTCCTGCCCAAGAGCTTCACATCGTAGGCCCATGTGGCGCCCGGCCCGAACCTCTCCCTCGCTCCACTATCGACGCCTTGATTTCTCAGAATCCGCATCTTCTGAGCGAGTTCTCCATCATTGGTAACACACATCCCCCCTTCGCCCGTAGTGATGTGCTTTACCGGGTGAAAGCTGAACATTGTGATATCAGCAAAAGTGCCGACTTTTTTGCCATCGTACTCGGCCCCCAGTGCATGGGCGGCATCTTCGATTAAGTACAAGTTATGTTCTTCCGCGATTTCCTTGATCTCCCTGATATCGCAGGGCTGTCCAGCAAAATCGACGTAGATAACCGCCTTCGTGTTTTTTGTGATTTTCTTTTTTATCTCTTGGGGGTTGATGTTATAAATGTCGCTTTTGATATCGGCGAAGACTGGAGTTAACCCGTTGAACAAAATCGAGTTAGCTGTGGCGACAAAGGTGAAAGGCGTCGTTATAATTTCTCCTTTTTTGAGTCCTAGGGAGGCAACGGCGATGTCCAACGCGCTCGTCCCAGAGTTCACCGCCACGCCGTGCTT
>CAZLQN010000132.1:0-2685 GCA_964561735.1 Hadarchaeota archaeon (SeqCode)
CGCTGGCCCCACCCCAGAGGTTAAATGCTGTAAGGACAAATGAACATCGAGGGCAATCATGAAGGTCGCAATTCAGGGGATGGGCGAGGTTCCGGCTTCCGTCGAGTTCGTGCTGGAGCGCGAGCGCCCGGATGTCACCTACATCCTCTGCTCCGAAAGCCAGCTGAAGCACGTGGCGTTCAACGCGGGGTACACGGGGTCGAACGAGCAGATAATTGCGGAGGCGGCCAAGCGCACGGGCACAAAGGTGGTGTACGAGCGCTGCGACCCGTTTGACCCGAAGTCGATCATGGAAGCGGTGCGGAGGATAATGGGGCGGGTCAAGGAACGGGATACTATTGTCGTGAACTACGCGAGCGGCTCGGCGGCCATGAGGTTGATCCTCGGCTTGGCGGGTGTGTCCCTCTCGACGCAGAGGCCGGCCAAAGTCATCTACGCGATAAGGTACCGCGATGGGTTCACGCTTACCGCCGACCACACCAAGGCGCTGAAGGAAATTTTTGAGGAGTTCGCAAAGTATCTATGAGTTCCGGCGGCCGATGGTCAATTTTTCGCCCGCGCCAGCGCCTTCAGGGCCTCCATCGGCTTGGTCTCGAGTCGCTTTTCGAGTTCGAGGGTAAACCGGTCGGCCGTGGCCCCCCCGATCTGCCAGAGGTCGACGTAGAGCTGAGCGAGTGGGGCCGAGCCATTCTCACTTGTTTTCCCTAGGTGGGGATCGGACCTCAGCACAAACACGTTCTTCCGTTCGGCAGAGCTTTTTGGAAACCTCCGTTGCACCTCATCAGGGGCAGCGTATACGTAGACTTCCTCATAATGGATTGGTGCGCTCTTGAACTTCCGCTGGTAGCCGGAAAATGTCGTGAAAATGGCGCCGCTCGGCATGTCGGCTTCGATCTCCGACACCGAGTCGGGCGAGTAGGTACTGTAAACGATGTCATTGACCAGGTTTCGAGTGGAGGCCCAATAGGCCAGCGCTTTTTTCGGCTCTGTCACCCTGAACCCGAGCGGCTTCTTCTCGATCGCGCGGAACTGGTCGAGCTTCGCCACCAAGCGGTTGACGGTGTCCATGGAGACCCCGCACGCTTGAGCTATTGACTTCTGGCTCATGAAGGACTCGTTCTTGTCGTAGATTCGGTAGAATATCTCGCGGAGGATCCAATTGATCTTTTTCATACATTGTAAACACCAATTTTTCTCCCTATAAAGGTTTCGGGATAATCCGACATACAGAGAAATTGAGCTTCGGTGGCAAAAACCAGGTAAAAATTTTGGAAGCCGCGGGACTCAAGAGCCAGCCTGATATATCACGCCGATCACGAGGCCAATGAGTTCCTCCTCCACCCAATATTTATCAGGCTCCGCCCTGTTGTCCCCCTGGGTCCTGAACCCATATACTCCGTCCCGCACTCTAACTTCGATTATTCGGTGGGCTACATTCTCGTGAGATGGATAAGTCGGGTGTTCGTAGATGATGACATCGCCTACGTTGAGCTCGGTCGGATCGACTTGAACCCAGATGACCACGTCGCCATCTCCAAACGTCGGCTCCATGCTGGTTCCGCTAGCGGTGATGTAATAGAGTTCTCGATTGAGATAATTTTCATATCCCGGAAAGATTACCGTCTGATTTTCGGCGGGAAGGTTATCGCTGGTGGACCTCGTTGCAACTCTAACCCACCCAACCACACCAAATGTAACTAGGCCAAGGAGCGCGAGAACTGCCATTGTCTTTTTATCCATCACTTTTACACCTTTTACCAGCAGTAGGTTATTGGTCGAGAATGTAAATAATGTTTTCTTCACGCCATCGAATTCAAATTTCACAGGACTCAGGAGAATGAAAAATCGAAGCCCGAGGGGTGACCATAACAAATTTGAAACAAACGAATAGCTGAAGCAAGATTTTGAGCCTAACCTCGATTGGGTTTGCCGGAGCAATGTACTGATTGTTTAAGGATTATGAGATTTGTTCAAAGTTGCCTTTTAAGAGATTTAATCCCTAGCCAACGCTAATTCGATTAAAAAAGAAAAAAAGAAAGGCTGAGCACCACAGCCTTAGCCCCAACAATACAGCCTTACGGGATCCAGTGTAAGGGTCTGACCGGCTGCCAAGGTCTTGTTCACCCAGTTGTCGTGTATGACGTTCATCCTGAAGTAATCGGCGCTGGCGGATGCTGTGCCCGTGCCATAGGACCCTGAGTTCTCGAATTTGACTTCATATATATCGGCGACGTTCTCTAGGGTGAAAGCGAATGCTCCCGCGATCTCAACTTCCATCTGCGCGTTTTCCTTATCGTTGTAAGCCGTGTTGTCTCCGTACGCTGAGTACGCGATTACGATGTCGAACGCAGTATCGTAATCGATGGTAGCTGTTCCGCCAGACGCGGTGATGGTGGCCAAGATATTGTCTTTATTTGTCGCGGAGTTCATTGCTAGCGTGTTGTCGTATTTTCTGTTTCCCCGCATTATGTAGATGTTTTCAATTCCTGAGTTATCCGGGTACGCGCCGAAGACGATCCCTGTTCCTACAGTTATGGTGCCTCCTGCTGGTGATGGCGTTACTTCCTCTACCGGTGTCGAAAGAATAGCCCATGCCCCTACTCCTGCTACTACTATGATGATCGTTGCGGCTACCCAAGGAAGTTTAGTTGTCACTTTTTCACCTCCTTTTTTTATTTTTCCTAT
>CAZLQN010000133.1:0-2646 GCA_964561735.1 Hadarchaeota archaeon (SeqCode)
CCAGAAGGGATTAGCGTCCGAATAGGTTCGGGTCCGGCGCAAAATTGCGGTTTTTGGCCTAGTTGAGGGTTCGAATCCCTTCCCCCGCACCACAGGACTATTTTGAGATACTCCCCTCCGTGCGCTCATTTTGTGATCTGCTTTTGCTGAATGGGCTCGAAGGTACCCGCACCCAAAAGGTTTTTATATCATTTGAACATATTGTTCAAGTGATAAAAATGAGGCTCGAAAAATGGCAGCACGAATCATACGTGCTACTCTACAACAAATTTGGCACAAAGCGGTGGTTCAAGATTAGCGAAGCTCAGAAAGAATTTGCGTACTCTAGAACCATGACCTATAAAGTTCTGAATGAGCTCAAGCACCTGGGTTTAATCGAAGACAAAAGGAGCGAATGGTACTGGAAGGCCAAGCTGTATCGGTTGCGCGTTCGCTTGGAGGAAATTCCTTTTATGAATGAACCCGTACCTACCAGCAAACCGGTGAAGCCGCCCAAACTCGTTTCTAAAATGGGGTACGTAGCCACCCGTACAGCTCCGGTGTACGGTCAGGATGTTACGCTTCTTCATCGCGCCCTTTATGATCCATCTGGCGGGTACATAGCTGTATTGAAAAAAGGAAAATTCGATGATATCGCTCTGATAGTGGAAAATATAAAAGGATTTAACACGGAATTCGTCTCGCGTGCAATTCAAACGGTGAGAATAAACTGGCAAAAAGTGATTTCTGATATAAACTCTTTTCAAAAACGTTACTTGGGTGCATCGATAGATATTCTCATGCAAAAGGGCTACAAAAACAGGGAAATTGAAAAGTTGCGGGACCAGTTGTTTGAGGAAACGAAGAACGACGGGCGCACGTTCGAAATACCGGGGGGGTATAAAGAACCACCAGAGTTTAAGAACATCGGGAAAAAATGGAGGGTGAAGCTCGATATTTCACCCGCGGAGTGTGAGTTGTTATGAGGATAAAAAGTCCGAAGAAAGCTGAACTCGCATCGCTTGACTTGTTGGAGGATTTGTTGGGCGTAATGCGCCACGTGAGATTTGTTGTCATCGGCGGCTGGTGTACTACCGCATACGCAGGGAATATCCGATATACTGCAGACATAGATATGCTGTGCGAGTCGTTTAGTCACGAACGTATCACGCGCGCATTCGATAAGAAAGATTACAATGTGAAGCCAGCGGGTTTCGGCGTTAGAGCAAAGCACAACGAGACAGGTATAGAGATACACATGGATGCGGGGAAGAAGATACATGACGCCAGCACAGATACGGACATAGAGGTACCAAAAGCGATATTCGACAAACCGAGAATAGGTAGCGTGAGGGGAATCCTAAACCCAAACAAAGTAGTTGACGTGCCCGTTTGTGATTTGGAATTTTTCATGGTGCTGAAAGGGATACCCGGCGTTCCAAAGCACGATTACGATTTCGCGATGCTCCTCACGCAACTCCTTAATTTAAGAGACATCCCCATCGAGTACAACCCGAGGAGGTTTGTAAAGTTACTCACAACGTGTGCCGCGGATATCGCACCTTTTAGGGAAAAAGAGGCAAGGTTACGCGACAGGTCCACATTCATGAGTTTGCAAAGAGGGCTAACGAATAACTTGCCGTTGGATGCTGCGAGGTATAGGCGCGTACTGGTGAAACTGGAAGAAATAGATCGTCATCTCAGATAGTTTCTGTGATTTTCACTACTTTCGACCCGCAGGGGGTGCTTGGGCCAACCTCAAAGAGATGGGACTGAATGACAGGCAGGTTGAG
This sequence comes from Hadarchaeota archaeon (SeqCode), assembly GCA_964561735.1. GTDB lineage: Archaea > Hadarchaeota > Hadarchaeia > Hadarchaeales > Hadarchaeaceae > DYFS01. The sequence goes on from CAZLQN010000133.1 coordinate 1,773, forward strand.
GCATTGAGGTTGATGGTGAATGAAAAGCAAATCTTTACGAATAGAAAGTATAGGGACGTGTTTAAAGTAACAAATAAAACTGCCGCCACTGACTTGAATTTCCTTGTAAAAAAGGGAATGGCACAGGTTAAAGGTAGGGGAAGGAGCGTTGAATATTTGGCAAAATGATATTTACACGGTTATCGCTAAAATTACACGATTAGTTACATGATTAATTTTACATGATAAGTAAAATTGCTACATGATTAATCACATGATTGCTTAGCCAACAGAATGGCGGAATCTGCAGCGTTCCCAATCGCGTCGAGCGGGCCTGCTACTCCTCTCTCTTTCATTTTTTACATCCAAGTGGATTTGTTTTGCCGTTTAATGTAAAGTAAACCCAAAAGGGAGTGGGCCCGGGCGATTATCACCACGATACTGACTACCTGATACTCTCTCGTTCTATCTCCGTCTTATAAAAATGGTGATTATTGTGATGATCAATATTACTGTGATGATGACTCCAATCGTGAGCAACGGTAGCTCGCCTCCACTAATGCTCACCATCACCGCGTACTCGCTTAAATGATCGATTTGCACGGAAATCGTGTTTGCCGTTTTGTCCACATTCCCACCAACACGCTCCCAACCGCCTCCCGCGCTGGTACGACAATATATAGCCAAGTTATCCTCGCTCACCCCGGCTGGGAGCTCGTTTTCGTTGTAGGGCAGGGTGAGAGTAGAGGGGATGGTGAAGGTCGTCCCGCTCGGCCCGACATCGAAGACATGGCTCACCATTTTGTAATTGGGGAGGTTCTCGAGGGGCGCTTGCACCACGGTGATGGCCGTGTTTTCAGAGAGGGCATTCAGCGGTACTTGCAACATATTCACC
>CAZLQN010000134.1:0-2524 GCA_964561735.1 Hadarchaeota archaeon (SeqCode)
CCGCAATCGCCGCGTTGCCGCTCGATGCCACGACCACCGCCTTGGCGCCGAACTCGCGCGCCTTCGAAACCCCCACGGTCATCGGCCGGTCTTTGAATGAAGCCGTCGGGTTACGAGTTTCATCCTTGAGCCAGAGGTGCTTCATTCTCAGCTCACGGGCTAGATTCTTTGCCTCAAGCAATGGCGTGCCGCCCTCGCCCAGCGTCACGATATTCTTTTTATCTACAAGCGGTAGAAGCTCTAAATATTTCCAAACTCCAGGCTGGCGACTCACAAGCACTTTTTTATCGACTTTATCAGCAATCGCATCATAATCGTAGAGTATCTCCAGCTTGCCACCGCACTTTTTACATACGTAAAGGTTTTTTTCAGGAACATACTCTTTGCCACACCTCAGGCACTTGAGCGCCTTGATGAACATTTGAGCACCGTTGCACAATCGCTTTTGCTGCTCAAAAAAGTTGGGGTTTCGGTGATTTTACGTACTTGTGTCATCCAAAAAAAATTTCCGACTCCACGCTACCGCAATATGTTTATAGTTGGGAGTGTCATTCACAACTAAGGGAAGGGGTAATAACCTGTGAAGCGGCCGTGCAAAAGAACCTGGCGCGAGATCTTGGAGTGGGCTTGGCCAAACGAAATCAAAGAATTTACACACAACGACTTGCTGCGTGAGGGCGTTGTCAAATATCGCGGTGATAAGCGGGTACAAGTTTGGTCGGCATCATCAACATTACGCCGAATGTATGCGGCTGGCCTGCTGACGCGCCTAGCTACTGGAAAAGGACGCCGCGCCAGTTTGTATGCGCCGATCTCGCGAGAAGAGTATCAGCGAAAACTCAAACATCTTGGACTTATTTGAACGCTATCGCGCCAATCCTAACCAAGCATATAAAATAAATAGGTAAATGATGAAAACGTTTGGGAGTTAACATGCCATACCTCTATGGAGATCCAATCAAGTGCACCGGATGCAGAATTTGTGAGCTGTACTGCACTTTATGCCATGAGAAGGTTTTGAACCCAAAAAAAGCGCGCCTCCGCGTCGTCAGGATGGAGCCGGCGATAGACAAGCCCATCGCCTGCCGCCAATGCGCTGACCCACCGTGCGCGAAGGTCTGCCCGACCGAAGCCATCACGAGAAACGATAAATTGGACATCGTCATACTCAACCAGTCAAAGTGCATAGGCTGCGGTGCCTGCGTCGAAGCCTGCCCGTTCGGAGCGATATGGTTGCACCCAGAGAGCAAGAAAGCCATAAAGTGCGACCTATGCCAAGCGTGCGTCAAACGTTGCCCGACGAACGCGCTTTCCGTTATGACTTCTGAAAAGTTCGCGAATCAAAAAAGGCTCGATCTGGTCAAACGCCTGAAGCCCATCATGCTAGAGCGCGTGCAGATGCCGAGGGAGTGAAATGTTCAAATACGGCGGCTATGCTGGCCAGATACTCGAGGTAGACTTGACCCGGGGAAAGGCTCTCACTAAACCGTTGGATGAGAAACTCGCCAGAGGATACCTCGGCGGTGCTGGGCTTTGCTCGCGTATACTTTACGACGAAGTTGGGCCGAGGACTAGGCCGCTTGGGCCAGAAAATGTTTTGATGATCGCCACCGGTCCACTTACTGGCACTCTCTTCCCACAAGCCTCACGTCACGTTGTCGCTGCAAAGTCACCCCTCACGGATATCTGGGGCGAATCTCACGCCGCCGGCCATTGGGGCCCAGAGCTTAAGTTCGCTGGTTTCGATGCAATCATAGCAAGAGGCCGATCCCCGCGTCCCGTCTACCTCTGGATAGACAACGGTAAAGCCCAGATAAGGGACGCTAGGAAACTTTGGGGCCACGACGTCTACGAAACTGACGACATGATAAAAGAGGAGCTTAGCGACGGTAGGATAAAACTTTTGTACATAGGTCAAGCGGGAGAGAACCTCGTAAGATTCGCAGCCGTGATGAACGACCTCGACAGGACATCTGCGCGGAGTGGCTTGGGCGCGGTCATGGGATCGAAACGCCTGAAGGCGATCGCCGTCCGCGGGGAGATGGACATCCCAATCGCTGACAAAAAGAACTACGTCAAACTCATGGACGAGCTCCACGCAAAAATGCTGGCCGACCCATTCACCCAAGGGCGAGCCGACTACGGCACCCCTAGCTTGGTGGAGCTGATGAACGAAATCGGCCGCCTGCCCACGAGGAACTACGAAACAGGCGTCTTCGAGCACGCCGAGGATATAGGCGGCAAGCTGATAAGGCGCAAGTACTTGGTGAAGCCGCGCGCAGACTTTGCATGCCTGCAGCGCTGTGGCAGGTACACGTGCGTGCCAGAAGGACCGTACAAATACATTGGAGGCGGCCCGGAGTACGAGACGCTCTCGTGCATGGGCTCTAAATGTGGCATCGGAAACGTCGAAGCGATACTTTACATGCACCACCTCTGCAACCGCTACGGCATGGACACCTGTAGCTGTGGCGGCACCATCGCGTGGGCCATGGAGTGCTTCGAGAGAGGGCTCATCACCGAG
>CAZLQN010000135.1:0-2517 GCA_964561735.1 Hadarchaeota archaeon (SeqCode)
CGTGCACGATGTCTGGCCTCCCACGACGGTCCGCATCCGGCAGCCCCTTCATCGCCGGGTAGTGGAGGTTCGAGTCGAGCAGCAGCTCGGTTGGGCGCCTGCCGCGGCGCCGGGCGTGCCATATTATCACTCGATGTCGCGCGATCTCCCTTGGCACGGTCTCGAGCTCGCAGTCCGCCAAAATCAAATGGAGCATGTAGATACCAATGAGAACTTGCGAAATACCTATTTAATCTGTGGTGAACAATCCTTCTGGCGATGAGATGTTCGACCCAACGATCGATAAAATTGTTATAACCATAGTCGTGGTCGCGGCGATAGCGATTTTTAGGTTGACGCTTGGGGCGATCTTGAAACGGAAGCTTCGCGAGCTTATCGGACATCAGATCTTGGCGAACTTTGTCACAGGCATTTTTTTGATCGCCGCCGTCATTTATCTCTTAAACGTTTGGGGCATAACCCAATTGCTCGTGGAATGGCTCGCCACGCTGGGTGTGATGGCAGCGATCCTCATTTTGGCGGTGAAGGACATATGGATAGACAATCTTTTCGCAGGCATTTCACTGATTGGCGACAAGTCGATCGACATAGGCACAGATGTGGAAATCCAAGGCAAGCGAGGAAAAATAGTGGAGATGACGTTAATTCTTACGAAGGTAAAGACCGCTGATGGGAATTTGGTGGTAGTGCCGAACAAAAAGTTCAGGGAAGAGATGGTCATCATCAGGCCTAAGAGGCGGCGCTAGGGCGCTTCGAATGTTTCCGATAAAGGACGAAAACCCGACGAAGGGCAAGCCAATTCTCACGGTAACCATAATAATCGTGAATATCGTGGTCTTCCTCGCCACGTATCTCTCCGGGCAGTTCGACCAGATCATCGGTTCTTACGGGTTGAAGCCTGCCGAGATGTTCGCCGGGCAACGGTTGTACACGATATTCACTTCGATGTTTTTGCACGGCGGCTTTTTGCACATCTTCGGCAACATGCTCTACCTTTGGATTTTCGGTGACAACATCGAGGACATTGGCAGGGGGAAATTTTTGCTTGTGTACTTTGGGAGCGGGATAATCGCGGGGCTTGCTCAGGGGCTTTTAGAGCCGAATTCAACGGTCCCGATGATCGGTGCCTCCGGGGCGATATCGGGCATTTTGGGTGCGTATATAGTGCTCTACCCGCGGGCACGAGTTCACACGTTGGTAGGATATTTCGGGGTGGTCATGATTCCCGCAGTGGCATTTTTGGGCTTCTGGTTCGTGCTTCAGGTGCTGAGCGCGTCGTTTACCCTCGTGGGCGCCTCTACTGGCGTTGCTTACCTCGCACACATCGGGGGATTCGTGGCGGGGGCGCTGATGATTTTGCCTGTGAGAAGGGCGATGAAGAAGCGACGCGCGCGATATACTTACAGGATCTCCGTGGGTTAGCGGTGGTGCGGCCGGATAGGTACAAACTTTCGTTCAAATCTTTCGGACGATTTTAGGCAAGAATAAAGCAAGTTTTTGGCGAAAATATTGCTCATTTGGTATTATATTCTTATGGTGCGGTATTAGGAGCTTGGACCCGTGCGTAGAATTTGACCTTACCTCGAGACAAAACTTTCCGCCCTATCAATAGCTCTCTTTGCAAAGAATTTCACATTGTTGGGGACTTTGGGGTCAGCCTCCAATTCCTCCTTTGAAAACCATCTACACTCCTCACTTCCTCTATGCTTATTTCCCTTCCCTCTCACCCTACAGACGTACACGAAATCGATGTGCTGGTGCTCCTCACCCACCTTCTCCACTATCCTCTCCAACTGAACATGGTCCGGCCTAGATAACATCTCGACATCGGGGTCGTCATCGGGGTACCTTTCGGATATTATCTCCACATCGATGCCCGCCTCCTCCTTTGCCTCCCTGATCATCGCTTGGTCCGGCGTTTCCTTGGGCTCTATATGCCCGCCGATTGGCAACCATTTCCCTAGCTTTTTATGGTCGATGAGCAAAACCTTCCCACCTTTCACGACATAACCTGCGACGACGAAATCCTTCCTCAAGTTCACGGTGCTTGGTTTTCCCATTCGTTCACCCGACCCTTTTCTTCGATGCGATGATTATGAGCCTTCTGGACCCTTGATGTATTTCTCCTCGAAATTATAACCCCCTGGCAGGCGTTCGAGTTTGAAATGGCTCTTTCTGAGGATCTCTTGAGCATCCTTCGACCAAAGGGTATATCCGACCGTTTTTATAAGAACCACCTCAAGAAGACCACCGTTTTCAAACGGTGGATGAATTGAGGCCGAATACTTTCGGTGACCTCTCCCTCCGGGAAAATCGCTTAAACAAAGATGGCGAATAGAGAACTGGTGGTCGTGATGCAAGTCCAAAAGGTTGTTAAGGCAAAAATCGTGGGGCTGACCAACGTTAAGCGCCAAATCCTCGACCACGAGTACGAAGGGCTCCAGCGGTTCTTGCAGGGCGACCCCAGCGTCGAACTCTACTCCGCGAACAAACAGCAGGCTCAACGGTTCTACAAGC
>CAZLQN010000136.1:0-2483 GCA_964561735.1 Hadarchaeota archaeon (SeqCode)
CTCACGCCCCTTCATCAACTTGTATTCCCAGGCTTTCTTCGCCTTGAACGTGTCCCCGCCCCCGGCCCTCCTCACAGCTTCTTCGGCGACTATCTGTAGCGCCGCGTCTCTGGCCACCACTTCTGGGCTCCATCCCGCATAGCGCGTTTGGTGCATATCCGCCGCTTTCTCTCGGATCAGCTCTAGCATATTCTCCATCTCCCTGGGTGGCATCCTCTCCCTGTGAAGGACGTCCCTCTTCCATATGCCTGACGATTTTAAGACATCGAATCCGCTCTTCAGCGCCCTGGCTCCCTTCGACGCCAGCTCTTTCCCTGCTTTTTCCGCCACCTTCAGAAAACCATTTTGGTCTTCACACAGTCCAGCCTCGACGGCCTTTTCTTCGCCGAACGCCGCTTCTATGTCTTCAAAAAGCCTGGCGCCCTCAAAGTAGTACTTCGCCCCCGTCCGTTCCGGCACCTCTACCAGCCACATGCAGTTTTTGAGCTTGCGCGTGGCCCACTGCGCGAACCCCTCCACGAATTCAAGCTCCCCTTTGAACCCTACCCTTTCGCACGCTTCGCGGAGGCGCTTGTTTTTAGTGTACTGTGCGTGGTGGGCCAGCTCGTGGTCGATTGCAACGGCCAGAAGTTCCGCGTTCGCCTTCAAATCGGACGAGACGAGCAAGAGGGCTTCCTCCGGCCTGTAAAGTCCAGACATGCCAGGTTCCAGCACCATGTACCGATACCGAGGCGCTTCGATTTTGCACCCAAGCAGTTTCTGAACTTGGTCGATTTCCGTGAGCATGAACATGGGGAGGTTCGCGGGGCTTGCTACTTCCATATGGGGTGCCTTCTCGCCAATCATTTTTACCCTCACCCTGCTCCTCCATATCCTGTCCATCCTCTTCTCAAGGTACTCTGAGAAGCTCGGGTGAACGCCTCCTTGGATTTCGAAACTCTGCCCGCGCACGAAGATGTTCCGAATCCCGACTGCCTTTTTTACGTCTGCAACGAGATCCTCGAATTCTTTTTTCGTCGCCGGGCTTTTCATCGCAGCTTGCAACATCCGTGACCTCGCGGGCTCTTTCTTATCCGCCGAACCGACGGCTCTCATCGCTTTCTCCATTTCATCCTCAGACAGGCGGCGGAGGTTCGGGGCCTTGGCACCTTGCGGAAACATGCAGAAAGCTGCGACTTTTTCCGCGTACTCATTGAGATTTGATTTAACTGCATTGATCACATCGAGTGAACCGATTGGTTCGCCTTCTTCCAGCACCTCGTACCTGAAAAACACGACCCGTCTGATTCCCTTCAGCCTGTGCCCTTCCCTCTCGGCATGCCACGATGCAATTCGGATGTTGTCGAAAACCTTCCCGCACTCGCACTCCACCGGTTTCCCGCCGACCTCCCATGGTTTCGGCTTGAGGTATATTCCGTACGAATTTCCCCTCCTCACGACGTTGAACTGCCAAGGCGCCAAGGGTCTCATGCTCCTGAGGTGCTCATTTTCGATTATGCCGTCCGGGTTTTCGGTGTGAACCACTATGAGATTTCTCGGAGCTTGATTGAGAATGAATTCGACTATCTCCTCCCCTCCAGCATGGGCACTCAACTTTACCTCGTAGATTTCGCACTTCGGCTTGAAATCCCTGTCAAGAACGACCCTTTCCCCGTTTTTCGCCCTCCTCAGCAGGTCTATTGTGCTACCACGTGGAGAGTAACCAACCCCTATGACGCTGTCCTTCTTGCTGCCCGCAACATCCAGCAGAAATTGGGAGGACATGCCTTTGTCCAGGGTTCCCGACCCGGCGATAACCACACATCTGCTTTTCTTAGTCTTCCAGAACTCGTACCAATCGCCCTCCAACCTTTCAACGTGCCTCCATTTCCACACATCCTCCAGATATGCGCCGAGGCCCACCGCGTACACCGGGATCTCAGGCAAATCCTTTCTCTCTATTGCGGCATCAATTATGCTCATGACCTCCCTCGTCCTGCCGATGGCAAAGCAGGGAACGAGGGCTCTCCCGCCCCTCTCGATGGTCTCGCGGATCGCGCGGACGAGCTCGGCTTCCCTCTCACCTCTTTCCTCCCTCTCCTGCACTCCCGCGTACGTGGCCTCGCATATCATGAGGTCGGGTTTCTTTCCGAAAGGCTTGGCCGGAACCTCGGTGCGCGTTCGCTCGACGCTGAAGTCCCCCGTATACATCACGCTGTCCCCGTCCGCCTCGACGAGGAACATGGCGCTACCCGGCACGTGCCCGGCGTTCCCAGCAACGAATCTCATCCCGTTGTGTTCGTAGGTTTTGTTGTATTCCACGAGCTTTATCCTGGCAAGCGCATTTTTGAGTTCCGCCCCGCTGAAGATGGGCTCTCCCTTTTCTTTCTCCGTCTGTCGCAGCGAATCCAGCATCGTTTTTTCGGCTGTCTTCAGCGTCCCCACCGTAGCGAAGACCGGCACGTTTTTTGGAATGTATCTGAGCAGGAGCGGGAGGGTGCCTA
>CAZLQN010000137.1:0-2482 GCA_964561735.1 Hadarchaeota archaeon (SeqCode)
AGAATTGTCTTCAACGCTTTCTCGCGGCTTTTGGTTTCTTTGTGACTTTGGGGACGGGCGGCGCTTTGCTTTTTTCTTTAACCCGCCCGTACATGCGAAGCGCCTTCAACGCGCGCGAAGCCCTCTCAGGTGAATCGTAGGCGGGCACATTAGTATCCTTCAACACATCATGGACTAACACATAACTCTCTCCGCCCATCGCCACGTCGACAACTGGTTTCTTGAACTTCTTCAAAACCTCGGCGATTGCACGCATGTCATCGACATCGAGCAAGCTTGACTTCAGCATGTTGATGACTATGACCCCATCGACGTTCGGGTCCGCGAGCACGTTTTTCAAGACGAGCTCGTATTGCTTAGCCCTCGCCTCCATCCCCAGATCGATTGGGTTGGCGGCATCGATGTCAGGGTATCTCTGGGATATTCCCTTCACAGTTTTCTCGTCAAGCTTCGCCAACGTCAAACCTTCACGATGCATGGCATCCATCGCCAAAACTGCTGGACCGTGAGCGTTGCTGATTATCACTACTTTATCACCAACCATCGGAGGCTGTTTCGCGAGCGCGTTCGCCACGTCGAGCATCTCCTCGACATCTCGCACGCGTATGGCACGGGCCTGCTTGAACGCCGCGTCGTAAATTCTGTCCTCCAACCGTGCGATCCCCGCCCTCAATACGACGACCGGCTTTTTCTCAGCCGCAGCCCGCAATGCGTCCACGAACTTCCTCCCATCCCGAACGTCACCCATACTGATGCAGATCACGCGCGCGTCGTCATCATTGGAAAGGTAGTTGACCAATTCCGCCTCATCCACATCTATTTTGTCGCCGAGCGAAACGAACTTGCTGATGCCGATCCCCCGAAGACATGCCAAGTCGAGCACCGCTGCACCGACGCTGTTGCTCTGCGAAATGATGGCTATCCCACCTTGCTTCGGCATCATCTCGCGCGCCAAGCTCGTGTTCAGACCTGTACGCGTGTTTATGATCCCCATCGCAGAATTTGGCCCTAGTATCCTGACGCCCTGCTTTTTCACCCCCAATAGCTCTCTCCGCTGCTTCTGTCCATAGCTCGGGGAGACCACCATCGCTCTGACGCCCGCGTCCGCGACCTTCTTGACATTCTTGAGCGCGAGGTCCTGAGGAAGGGCAAGCACCGCAAGCTCCACCTTTTCGCGAATTTTTTTCACGTCTTTGAAGGCGCCCTCCATCTTCCCGCTGAGATCAATGATGTAAGTTTTGCCCTTATACGTGCGCGACATGTTATCGACGGCAAATCTGAATAGGGCTGGTGCTGTCCCTGTCTTCGCGTCGGATGCACCGACTATCACCACGCCACTCGGCTCGAAGAGGGCCTTGACGTCATAGCCTTTCCTGATCGGCGCCACTCGTTTCGGCACCACCTTGGGTTTTATCGGTCTCTTCCGTATGGGCTTGGGTTTTATTGGTTTCTTCCGCATGGGCTTTTTCTTGAAGAATTTAAACATCTCAACACTCCCTCAGGACTATCCTCGCGTCCACCGCGACCGCACCTTTACCCTTATCGAAGACGAATACAGGGTTTAGGTCCATCTCCACTATCTCTGGCACCTCCGCGGCGAGCTGCCCAACCTTCTGTATAATATCCGCGAGGGCCTCGATATCTGCCGGAGGAGCACCCCGCGTTCCCGTCAGCAACGGATAGCCCTTCACCTCCGATATCATCTCGAGTGCATCGTCCCGCGTGAGCGGCGCAAGCCTGAAGCTGACATCCTTCATAACATCCACCCAGACGCCACCCAACCCAAACATCACGGTTGGACCGAATGTTTTGTCATGTACCATGCCGACGACCACTTCCCTCGCAGGAGGCACGTACTCCTGAACAGTCACTCCCAACACGTTGGCGTTGGGCTTGTTCGCGCGAACGTTCGCCATTATCTCCTCGAATGCATGCTTCACATCGAGCTCAGAACTCAGCCCAACCTTCACCCCGCGAACATCGCTTTTATGGATTATATCGGGGGACGCGACCTTCAGCACCACGGGGTACTTTATCTCCCTCGCCAGCTTCACCGCCTCCTGAACGTCGTGGGCGAGCTCGGCGCGCGTCGTATGGATCCCCCAGATAGAAATAAGTTTTTTTGCCTCGAATTCAAGCAATTCACGCCTTTTTTTAGCTTTAATTGAAGAAATAAACTCTAAAACACTCTTTTTTGCTGCCACACACATCCCCCTAAACGCCCCTATTTACACGGGGGTGGCTATAAAGATTTTCTAACAAATAGCAAAAAATCTAAAGAGGTTTTATAGAAACCATCTCAAGAAAACCACCGTTTTCAAACGGTGGATGAATTGAGGCCGAATACTTTCACTCACCTCTCCCTCCCCGAAAATCGCTTAACCAAAGATGGCGAATAGAGAACTGGTGGTCGTGATGCAGGTGCAAAAAGTCGTCAAGGGGAAGGTCGTGGGGCTGACCAATACCAAGCGCCAAATCCTCG
>CAZLQN010000138.1:0-2455 GCA_964561735.1 Hadarchaeota archaeon (SeqCode)
GCGGTTAGAGGTGCGATAGAAAAGGGCATGTTTTGGGCTATCGGTCCGAATATCGAAAAGTTTGAAAAAGGAATCTCGGAGTACATCAGGACGAAGTATTCTTTAGTATTCAACTCTGGAACTTCAGCCCTGTACGCGGCTCTTCTGGCGCACGGCATCGGAAACGGCGATGAGGTGATAGTCCCTTCTTTCACATTTATCGCCACGGCAAACGCCCCGCTTTTCGTCGGGGGAAAGCCAGTTTTCGCGGATATCGAGGAGGACACCTATGGGCTAGATCCAGAAGATGTGAAAGAAAAGATCACTAAAAAAACAAAGGCAATCGTCCCCATCCACTATGGAGGTTGCCCTTGTTTGATACATGAGCTAAGGGGCATCGCTAAAGACAACGACTTGATCCTGATAGAGGACGCCGCCGAAGCATTCGGAGCAACGGTCAACGGCAGGAAGGTGGGCACTTTCGGCGATGCCGCCGTTCTCAGTTTTTGCTCGAACAAAGTAATCACAACCGGGGAAGGCGGGGCAATCGTGGTCAACTCAAAAGGGGTTTATGAGAAGTCGAAATTGATTAGGTCGCACGGCAGGCTGGAGAGCGGGGATTACTTCACTTCACCAGAGCACATGGATTATGTTGACTTGGGATATAATTTCAGAATGTCCAACATCACAGCAGCCCTCGGTGTAGCGCAGCTCAAGAAAGTCGACAAAATAATCAAGATGAGGAGAAAAAACGCGGAATATCTCACCAAGAAATTATCCGCGGTAGATGGGATAACCCCACCTTTGGCTCCAAAAGGCTACTCCCACGTGTACCAGATTTACACAATCAGGTTGAAGAAGGGGGTCAGGGACGGTCTTTCAAAGTATCTAAACAGGAGGGGTATAGCAACGAAGGTTTTCTTCCACCCCGCCCATTTGACGCACTTTTACAGGAAAAAATTGGGCTACAGGGTTAAGCTGCCAGTTACGGAGGAAATCTCTAGGCAAGTTTTGACCCTGCCGATGTACCCTTCGCTCACACACGGGGAGATGGATTATATAGCAAGGGCGGTTGAAACTTTCTTCAGGTGAGCGCGGTGACGGGAAAACTATTCAATAGCAGGAGAATTCTCGTGACGGGTGGTGCGGGTTCAATTGGCAGCGAGATAGTCAAAGAAGTACTGAAGTTCAACCCCAACGTCGTGAGGGTGCTGGACAACGACGAGATGGGGCTCTACACCCTTGGCGAAGAGGTGAAAGACAAGCGCCTCAGACTTTTCTTGGGCGATGTGAGGGAAAAGGAAAGGGTGAGGAGGGCGGCGGAGGGGATTGACATCATATTCCATGCCGCGGCCCTGAAGCACGTCCCCATCTGCGAGTACAACCCATTTGACGCCATAAGAACGAACGTCATCGGAACACAAAATGTCATAGACACCGCGCTTGACGTTGGAGTGGAAAAAGTGGTCGTCATCAGCACGGACAAAGCGGCAAATCCGAATAACGTTATGGGAGCAACCAAGCTGTTGTCCGAGCGGCTTGTGGTCGCAGCTGATCAATTTAAACGACCAACTGGGCCGATTTTCTCCTGTGTACGTTTCGGAAACGTGATAGGTTCACGCGGTTCGGTGGCGCCGCTATTTGAAAACCAGATTAAGGAGGGGGGCCCGCTAACTATCACAAGCGCTGGCATGACGAGGTTTATCATGCCAATAAAAGATGCCGTTGACTTGACGTTCAAATCCGTTGAACTGTCGAAAGGCGGGGAGGTCTTTATCTTCAAAATGCCCTCGCTGAGGATAATCGACTTGGCCAAGGTCATGATCGAGGAAATAGCGCCGAAATACGGATTGTCCCCATCGAAAATCAAAATAAAGGAAATCGGGCCAAGGCCAGGTGAAAAAATCCATGAAGAGCTGATGACAAAAGAGGAAGCCAGAACTGCGTTGGAGGCTAAAGACATGTTTATAATTTTGTCGCAACTGGCTACCTGGGGGGGAAGATTGACAGGCTACGGCCGCCTCAGTTATAAGTATCCAGGTGCGAAGCCAGCCCAAATAAAAGAGTACTCGTCTGGGGAAAAATTGCTCACAAAAGACGAAATAAGAAATATGTTAAAGGCCGCACTAGCTTAGCAGATGAGTTTTCCACGTTTGTTTGCTGATTTGTATACTACAATCTGCTGGCAAAGACGAACATTCGATCGGCCTTACCAATAGCCTGAACTATTGGCGATAAAGCTATTCCGATCAGGCTTCCTGGAGAAGATCGGGCAAATGGCAAACCAAGCTTATTCAAAACATTGAACAGAAAATAACCTGCTTTATGAATTTTGTAGCCCTCTTGTTTGAGAATCTTCTTTAGCGCCTTGAGAGTAGGCATCCCCGAGACGGTTGGGCCGTAACGGGCCAGGTAATTCCCATGTTTCCAATAGTAAATGCTGGTGGCAACGTGGGACTTGATATATATGCCTCCA
>CAZLQN010000139.1:0-2452 GCA_964561735.1 Hadarchaeota archaeon (SeqCode)
AAAAAGTCATGTCCGAGGGCGCGGACAGACTGAACCCGAGATACAAGCCACTGATGGTGCGCGACGGCGAGAATTTCTGCGCGATCGTCGACTCACTTGTCGCGTGCAAATTCGGTGCGGTTTGGCCGCCGGCTTTGTACTTCGCCGATTTTGCGGGCGCACTGACAGCTCTGACTGGCATTCGCTACACCGAGAAGGATCTTCGCCTCATAGGCGAGCGCATCTTCACCATCGAGCGCGCGTTCGATATACGCGAAGGCGTAACTGCGAAGGACGACAGATTGCCCGAGCGCCTGACGAAGGAACCTGCGCCAGCTGGACCTTGCAAAGGGCACGTCGTCGAGCTCGATCGCATGCTGCGCGAGTATTACCAACTACGGGGCTGGGACAAAAAAACGGGCTGGATACCTCGCTTCCGCTTGGTGAAGCTTGGCCTAGCCGACGTTGCAAAAAATCTTGCTAAGCTTGGAAAATTACCATAATGCTGAATTCTAAACCAGTTTGGATATTCAAAGAGTGGTAGGGATTCGACCACGAAATTACTCCGCGACGGCTCGGTTACCCTGCCCGTGCTTTTCATCGCGCGGCCTTTCCCCGCCTTTCGGCCTGAACGTTCACCACCGAACGTTTTAGCCACAGCCTGCCCCAGCTGCGCTGAGTTTCACCGTGGCTCTCCGTCGCCCTTGAGCTTCGGTTCGGCTTCCCTTGCGGGCTTCCTCCCTACCAATATGCTTTCTGCCAAAATCGCCTATTTAAACCTTTTGAATTGGATTATTCCTAAAATTCTTCCTTTTTATTGGAAATAAAAGGATTATACAACCCAAAATTTGCGGAAATTGTTATATTTATAATAAGATGGCTCAAACGATTTTTACTCTGAGCTTGGCGAGATCCTCTTTCACCTCTGCCTTGAACCCTATCAAGTCCATAAAATCCTCGATGGTCGTCTTGACGAATTTTTTGGTAATTTCAGAGGTCAACACTAATGTGAACTCCTTGTCGGAATTTTTGATGAGCCTGAAAAAGTTGCACGCAGCCAAGCGCTCCAGCAGCTCTTCCGGCGTGCGAATTTTGCTCGGAAGCTGCTCGGCGTGCGCCTTCGCGACGGCCTTGCATCCTTGCCAAAATTTTTCGCGCTTCGGCGATGAATCGACTAAATCGAGGAGCAAGAGCCAGTGATCCAAATCCAAAACTATGTGTTCGCCGCCCGCAAGCATGTCCACGTACAAATCAACTCTTTTGTCCTTGCCTTTGATGACGTGTTTGTTCTCAGCGTAGAACTTCAACGCCCGCCTCATGAGCTCGCTTCGCGACGTGCCCGCTTCCTTCGTCAGTTTTTCGACCAACTGAAACGAATTTTCGTCGAGCGCAATCGTTAGTCTAATCGGACTTTTCGCTGGCATTCATAACCCTTCATAATTTTTCGTACAAGTTAATAAATAGCTTTAAAAACTTATCCTCTGAAAAAACAGGGGAATAAAAATGACAGAAAGAGTTTCCAAAAATTCTTCTTACTTGAATGCCTCCTCCTTAACCAACACGAGAACTCGCGTAAGAGACGTAAGCCCAACAAGCGGAATGTGTCCGATGTGCATCAAAGATTGCCCGTTCCTTTGTGAAATCGGCCTTTCAGCGTTTCGTGGGCGAGAAGTTCTTTACCCGATGCCAGCACAGTATGGGTACAGCACGGCTGGCTCTTTGAAAGATTATCGCTTGGATTGGTCGCATTTCAACATCCTCGCGAGCCTCAGGGGAGCGAAAGGAGTCGCAGCTGACTCGGACCAAGCGCTGTTCCCAAACGTTGACATCGAATCTGAACTCGGCGGAATCAAACTAAAACTGCCTTTGGCGAATGGCGCGTTCGGCTCGACTGCTGTGGCGAAGTACAACTGGGATGGTTTGGCTGTGGGTGCGGCTTTAGCGGGAATCATTTTGATCGTCGGTGAGAACGTCTGTGGCGTGGATAAAGACGCGAAGATTACCCGCGGCAAAGTGGTGGACTCGCCGGACATGGAATACCGAGTCAAAAAATTCAGAGAATTCTGGGATGGAAAACACGGAGACGTCGCCGTTCAAACCAACGTTGAGGACCAGAGGCTGGGTGTTGATGTTTATGCGATTTCCAAGCTTGAAGTGAATACCATCGAGAGAAAATGGGGACAGGGGGCAAAAGCGATAGGCGGAGAAATCAGACTCCACACGATTGAACGTGCCATCATGCTGAAAAAACGCGGATACCTCGTCCTCCCTGACCCTGAAGACAAATCCGTTCAGGAAGCGTTCAAAGCCGGGTTGTTCAAGAGCTTTGAGCGCCACAGCAGGGTTGGCATGCCTACCGAACGGGATTTTATTGAAGATGTGGAGTGGTTGCGCGATCAAGGCGCCAACAGAGTTACACTCAAAACTGGAGCTTATCGGCCCGCGGACGTGGCCTGGACAATGAAAGTTGCAT
>CAZLQN010000140.1:0-2437 GCA_964561735.1 Hadarchaeota archaeon (SeqCode)
TTTATAACTCCAAATCGGGTGGAGTTAAAACCCTTTAGGTTTCGAAAGGCGTAAAAGTGCGGCGGATAAATTGAGCACGTATGCGAAAGATATCATTATGTGTAAGCTCCCAAACCCCTCCGATACGGTTTAAGCTAGATTCCGATGCTCTATTCGAAAAATATGGAGCCCTCTCGGAACCAATGCCGCTCAGGGCACTTTTGGAGGGCGAGGACTTTGATTACACACCTGGCGGGGTCACTGGTATGGTCGCCCCCATGCTCCAATGGATGTACAAAGAAGAAAAAATCCGGGCGCCTCACTGGGTAGCGATAAACCCCATGGGGCCTGCGATGACATCGTTCGGCGGGATAGTGCTGCACCGAATCGAGATGGAACCCCATGAGCTGGCTGGGTACGGGTACTTCAAAGAGGCGATGTGGAAGAATGTGCATGGATTAGAACGAACGTGGATCCCCCGCAGGCACTTCGCCGACTACGCTCTCTTCAATTGGCTCTACGCAAAGAAGATTATGGATCTGCACTCGGAAATCGAGTTCGATTTATTTTACGTGCACGATTTCCAGTTGCTTTTGGTCGGATCGATGACCGGCCCGTCTGCGCGCAAGATCTTCCGGTGGCACATCCCCCTTGATATGAACAAAATGACCCCGAAGTGGAGGACTTTTTTGCTTAGGTATCTGGATGACTACGATGCCGTTATAGTGAGTTGTAAAAAATATAAGCGGAGCTTATCGAAAGCCGGTTTCAAGGGCAGGGTGTATCAAATATACCCCCACATCGACGAGCAAGCGCATGGTCGAGTGTCAGATGCCAAAGTCAGACGGTTCTGCGAAAGATTTGGAATCAGCGATGATGATAAGATAATTCTGGTGGTTGCTCGCCTCGATCCAATAAAAGGTCACGACACTGCAGTACGAGCCCTAGCGCGAGTCGCCAAACGTTTTCCTCGCGCGAAACTCGTGCTGGTCGGCGACGGCAGTTTCTCGAGTGCCCGCAAGGGGGGGCTGAGACTCCCAAAAGGGATGAGGTGGTTAGATAGGTTGGAGCGACTGGCGAGCAAGCTTGGCGTTCGCCAGAAAATCGTATTCACCAGATACTTGACCGGGGACGAGTTGAGGGCAGCTTACACACGAGCCGATGTAATACTCCTACCCTCGGTATTGGAGGGCTTCGGGTTAGCTGTGCTTGAGGGGTGGCTGTACAAAAAACCCGTCGTGGTCAGTTCGGGGGCCGGAGTCTCCGAACTCGTAATCGATGGAAAAAATGGCCGCATCTTCTCCCCTAACGACCACGAAGAACTCGCGAGCAAGATAATCGATGTGCTTTCGAAACCCGAGGCGGCGGACGAAATGGGGGAGATAGGATTCGAAACTGCGAAAGGGTGTTATATCAGACGAGGTGCTCAATCCGTTTTGAACGTTTTTTCCGAAGTGCTTAGAAAATAGCGTTGCACTCCCGGTTAAAAATGTTCCCTTAATTTCCCGGCTAAATCTTCGGGCAAGGACTCGATGACCGGCTCGTGGTGAAGTTTCTCCATAAAGCCATTGTCGCTCGTGTAAAACGATGCAAGGTTTGGCCTCGAGATCAACCTTGCGTTCAAATGGTAGTAATCACCCAAATTCTCGTCGCATGGTCCTGAAAACGTCGCCATGTTGAAGCTCTGAGTTCCTAGGGCGTGGTAGCCTTTCAAAATTCGCGAGAACCCATCGCAAAAATCTTTTAATCCTTGCTCCACGAGGTCGCTCAACGCAGATATACCGGAAAACACCGCCGTGACCTCCCTGTTACCTTGGGGGGCAAAACTCGCAAGCCAATCAACCGAACCAGTTCTCCCGATGAACCTCTCTCCGCTCGCTTGTTCGCTCCCCACTAGGTCCGACCAATAATTGCTTTGATTTCGGTCGTGGTATGCCCTGCTTTTCTCGACGAGTTCCCGAAGGTACGGGGTCGGGTCCGAATCCGCCATTATCTGGACGTGGGGGTGGATGATGCTCGCCGCGCCGGGGGGTAGGTGGTTCCAGTTTATATGCCAATATTTTATCTCCTCGTTTTTAGCGTGAACCTGCTTAAAATATTTCAAACATGTCTCAAAACAGTCCCTGAGCAATTTCGGGGTGAACTGGTTGAGCTCAAGATAGTGCTCTCTCGATAAGACACAAACTGCGTGAAAGCCCCCGAACGGGAATAAGTTGGGGAATAGGCAAGCAGCTCCCACCTTTATCCTCGCGGGGAAATCCTCTGGGAACTTCGGGGTGCTTTTCTCGATGTTTTCAGGGCAGAAAAAGCATTTAACTCTGGAACGCTCGATGATTTCTTTGAGCGCAGTTGTCTCGGTAGGGGCCTGTTTCGGCCTCCTCGCACGCTTAATGTTTATCCTGCATCGCCTGCCGGTGAGCGGGTCCTCCCTGACTTCGATGGGCTGGGTGACCAGCTT
>CAZLQN010000141.1:0-2419 GCA_964561735.1 Hadarchaeota archaeon (SeqCode)
TCACCTATCCCCGTCCACTCCACGTATGTTCCCGCTGGGAGGGTGCTCGCGGCGGCCATAGACTGAGTCCAGTTCTTCGGACTGTTCTCCGCTGCGGTCGCGGTCGCCGGCGCCATGGTCACGTTCTCGCTTGCTAGCCTGACGACGTGAGTGTTCTCAAACACGTAGACGGTCGCATTATTTTCGAGAGTGAGCTTCGTGCCAACGGGCAAAACAATGTTCTCAGCGATGGCGGTGTCCCAGATCATAACGTTATCGTTGACCAAGACCGATCCTAAACCGGCAATGGTCCGTGCCTCAGCCGCCAAGAAATTCTCACCGCAGTTGTCAGTTGGCGGGTTGATCAAGTTGTCTGCGTTCAGTGGCACAAAGTTTTCCTTGACCAGTGTGAAGAGGTTGTCCTTCACCATGGTAGCGTTTGCTGCGTAGACCAGCGCGAGCGTGGTGTTTTCTGGCAATCTAACCACGTTCTCTTCGGCGGTGCCTGGTGTGCCCAATCGCACCACCTGCGTGTCCGCTAGAAGTCTGGCTGTGCCCTGGTTCAAACCTGGGGCTGACCCTTCATCCATTCGTTTGTCCGCAGTTAACGCGACATTGTCCGCATTGTCTAAAACGGTGAAGAAGAACTTGCGCATCAGCTTGACTCTAAGGTTTTCCGTGGGAACATATCCATCAAAGTTATCTCCGGTAGTCGGGCGCGTCCAGCGGATCTTTGTCCCGGATGGGATTATCACCACGTTGTCCGCACCAACGCTCAATGTGGCAAAGCTCAACGATATGATCGTCCCAGCCTTGAGCGTCACGATGTTTTCTGGCGTCGCAAGGCTGCCCCCCAATGCCACTTGATTATCCGTGAATATCTTCAAAACAGATGCAATGTTCGTGAACTCAGAAGGCACGATTATCCTGACGTTGTCGACAGCGTCAGGCCCGTTGTTGGTAACCGTTATTGTGAAAACCCTAGAAGTGCTCCCCTTGACCTTGGTGTTGTCTATAGTTGGTGTGCCTTGGGTATGCGCCGCGCTAACGGTAGTTGTCGAAAATGATAGCATAGATACTGCCATTGAAGTTATCATTATGGCTGCAATCACTTGTAGTAACTTACTTTTTTCCATTTATTCACCTCATATATAGCACCATAACTTGAACGACCCCCTTATTTAAGCATTCCCTCTTTTAAAAGGGCGAAGTCGAGAAAAAAGCCTTTAAAAGCCTCAAAATGCCAAAAAATCACGTTGATAGTTAAAGTTCATATCGGCGATTGCCGTATACCGTGAATGGCGTAACTTCGAGGATCATCATCTACAGTCTTGCGAGTTTTTTCATCCTCACCAAAAAATCCCCAGCTGCCTTGAGAAGATAATCCGCAGTCTCTTGTGAGTATGTGTACCTGTAGTCCGCATCCTCCCTCGCCCCAAGTGCCGCAGAAAAATCTGAAACAAACCTATTTTCGAGCTTCCCCTTCGCACTCAGGTCTTCCAGCACGACCCTGATCGCAAAGTGCCTCCGCTCCTTCAGTCCGAGTGAAAAAAGCACCGCGCGGGCAGCGTGAAACATCGAATAATAGCTTTTGACTATCGACCACTTGAAGTCATCTTCCTCAAACGCCCGCTCGGCCTTCCCAAGATCGTACTTCGCCTCTTCAAACTCCTTCTCGATGAGGTCCCGCTCCACTTTTATCGGCTGCAAAAAGCCCTCCCTCAAGCAACTTTCGACGTCCATTCACACCAACCTTATTTTGTCCCGCTCGACCCTTTCGTAAAAAGCTGCATCCTCACGCGCCGTCTTTGCCCACTCTAGAGGGGTAAAAAAGCTGACCTTTATCCGCTCGTCGATCGCCTTGATTTTATTGATCACCGCTCGTTCGCGCCCTATTGCGAGGATATCCAAGTCGGAGTCCTCGCGTCCTTCGCCGCGCGCTGCCGAGCCGTACAGATAAACCTCCCCTTGGCCCTCGAGAGCTTCAAGCTTTGGCAGAAGCCGGCTCATCGTGCTCAAAACCTTCAGCTGCTTCACGAGTGGATACTCGCGGTTCAGCCTGTACAACTTCAGCCTGCCCCGCCTGGTGGTCGAGATGAAGTTGAGCTGCTCCAGCACATGCAGCCATTTGCGAACGCTGGCCCTCGCTGCCGCAGCCCTCCGCTGGATCTCGCTCTCGTAAAATTCCCCGTTTGGATTATCCAAGAAAAACTTGAGTATCTGCCAACATATCCGATTTCCAAGGACGATATCAAGTGATTGGACCATAAATATCATTTAAACATACATTTGTCTAATTATTTATACCTTATTGTCTAAACATTTATACATTAGTTCAATACGCTCCTTTCTGCCTGTGAACCGTAAAAAGCCTGTTGCTATCGTGTTTTATAAGAACCACCTCAAGAAGACCACCGTTTTCAAACGGTGAATGAATTGA
>CAZLQN010000142.1:0-2382 GCA_964561735.1 Hadarchaeota archaeon (SeqCode)
ATAGGGAGAGTTGTAGGAACAGTTGGTCTGTAAACGGGTGGAGCGAAAGGTACTGAAAGCGGCGGATGCGGATAAACCGCTGGAGCCATAAACTGAGAGAGTATGGCACTTGTTTGTTTTGTAAGCTCAATCGAGGGAGAGGGAACAACATAGGCCAGAGAGGGATGCTCCGCTACCTCTGCTAACAAAGTAGGAATTTTTTCAGCTGGAACTCCTTGAGCGATTAGTTGTGATGTCAGAAAATTCGCTTGTGGCGCATAGTTCATCCCTGCAAGGGTATAACCGCTGAGTGTCATTCTTACGGTATCCTTTATTCTTGGTGAAAGAAATAAAATTTTACTACCCGCTTCCACTTCTGCTGACGACCAACCGGACGCTAACGCCAACTTATTCAAACGTTCTGGAGATACTACCTTAACGCCAAATTCCCTTAGATTTTTTGCAAAACTTTCAAGCGTTACTTTACTGTAACCCTGCGTCGAAAGTTCGTGTGCGTGCTCTGCTCCGAGGGTTGAAAACTTCCAACCTTGTCTTGTGAAAGTTCGCCATTGAAGTGGAATCCCCCAAGCTTGTTCAATTTTGTAAACAGCAGAAGACAGTGGGGAGTGCACATCGAGCAATCTATCCCCAAGTAGAGTTTTCACTTTCATCATTCCAGGTTCTTCTTCGAAAATAAATTTACCAGCAAATTGCTCTTTCAACCTCTCAGTAGCCTTGATGAATTCACCATGTGATGAGAAAAATATATCTTGGTCATGAGCCCACCACACTTCATAACTTTCCAACTTTGGATTCCATTGAAGTTGTTTTGATGAAGAACCAAAAGTGAAGAAATGTTTTTTGGTTTTATTGAAGAATCCTACTAGAGCCTCCGCTTCCGATTTAGTAACTCCTTGACGAACGTATTGGTCAACCAAATATGGAACTATTTCCTTTTTTGTGCCAGGCACCATCCAGTATAATTTTCCAGCCTTATAGACGATACCTTTGACACCCTCCATGTACTTTGGCAACTCGGGGTGATAAAATTCAAAAATAGCCTTGACCTGAGAAGCTTTTTGGGGGGTAAAAGACCCTTTCGTTATCTCGGGAAGGAAATATTTCTTGTACATTTCTGCTCTCAGTGCACCCGTTGGGCGTCCCCAGACCCATTTTCCTTTAGGAGTTCTTCCGATTTTGATGAAACCCAATCTATATCCACTATAACCCGGTATCTTGACACGTCCCCACGGAGCTTCTATTCCTCGAGCAACAAGTTGCGTTCCTCTCACCCCTCCCGCAATAAACGCGACATCAAAAGCTACAGACTTCGCTATATCAGAGACTGAATACAACTTCGCTTTACGGAGCTTCTCTGCCTCTCTTTTTATGTCTTCCTCTGTATATCCAAGCTCACGCATTTTCTCAATCCTCTCCCGTATTTGTGCTTCGGGTATTCCGGCATCGCGCATGGACTTTATTTTGTAACCTTCAATTCCACCAATTATGAGTGCAGCTGTCATTTTAGGATGAGACATAGCAAAACCACCGACTTTGGTCGCTATTTTAATAACAGGGTATGTTTTTTCAAGTGTCACCACTTTTGCCGATAGGTTTGTTATTGCAGAGGCGAGTCCTTTAGCGGACCGTCCTAGTGCCCACCCCATGCCTGCACCAAGGCCATAAGCTGCTAACAACTGTCCAGGCAAAAGTTCAGTCGGCATCTCATAGGATCTCACTTCGAAAGGCGCACCTCTGATTTTTTCACCTATGAACTTCCCGATAGGTTCCAATCCCGCCACAAATCCCGATGCTATTTCACGAACACCGGGAACAGGAATAGCTTCATAAACAAGACGCCAGACTGGTTTGGGAAGTGCCGCTAACCGTTGCCTCTTTAATGCTTCCATACTCGGGATTATAAGGTTCCTCCACATATTTTGGATAAAAGCATTCATCCGCTTAGTACGTTCCTCGGGTGTCAGGTCCTCTTTCTTTTGAATATACTCCAAATTTTCTTTCAAGGTCTCTAGTATATCTTCAACAAACACATCAGTCTCTCTGAATGTACCAGAAATATGTTTCCACTGCTCTTTCCACAATTTTTCTGATGCTTCACCCACTTTTGTGTAAGCAGGCATATAAACTTCATCATAATATCTCTTAAGAGAATAATAATCATCACTACTCCCTGTCTGTTCATATTTTGACCCTAACTCCTCAAGCTCTTTCTCTTCAGAAGAAAGCGCTTTTTCACTCAATTCTAATTCCCAAGCCGCTTTGAGCTCGCCCCTATTCTTGGTGATTCCAGATGGTTTGATGGGAAGCACAAGTCCTCCTAAAGGATAGTACTGTCTTAATAAAAAATTCTCCCATTCCCCTTTAGTTACATCTTCTGGCTTT
>CAZLQN010000143.1:0-2382 GCA_964561735.1 Hadarchaeota archaeon (SeqCode)
CCGGACATTGTAGCTCGGGCGGATGCTTAAGGAGTGGGCGGGGTGGCAACGATTTTTGTTCTTATTGCTGGAACGAAATTGAAAGAGATGGGGTCGGAATCAGTCTTCATCCCCCGCCCGATTAGTGTGATAAGCTAGTTAACATTAAATTGACGCGTGCAGAATCGGCCACTTTACGGGTGGCATCAAGCTGGTCAACCCAACGTCTGAGCGGAGGGGTATCTCAAAATAGTCCTGTGGTGCGGGAGATAGCCCATGAACCACTTTTAGAACCCCCGTCTTTAAAAATAAATCATAAATTGATGCGGCAAGCATTTGAAATATCAAAAGTAACAAAAATCACAAACCTGTAAGTACGGGGGGCGGGATAAACGGCATTTTCTAGGCTGGCTAAGCTATTTGCTGCGAGAAGAAGGTTTTAACGTCGTCCAACATTTCATCTGTCAAGTCGTGACCAACTCCGGGATACAGAACAAACTGGCTTGACGCTCCAACCGACTTGAACATGTTTTCCCTAAATTGCCAGCGCCCGATTATTGATTCTCCAAAATTCTGTAGAATCAACTGTGCATCTTCGGGATCGTACATGTCTGGATATTGTACAGGATCATTTGTATCTAGATCTCCCGCATAAATGTAAAGGGGGATAGTTCTGAAGGATTCAAGGTCAAATTCTTTGCCTACAAGGTTTTCTAAATCCCAGACTCCAATTGGATATCTAAGCTTTACCCCGTTCCATTCTTTCAAGGGGACCGTGTCCCATCCGGCCACACCACCTGCTGCGGCGGCACGGACCCTTTCTGGATGTAGGAGCGCAAATCTATTGGTAAAATCGCCAGATGACGAAAATCCCATCATGAGTACTTTATTCTCCACGCTGATACCTTCCAGCGATAGTCTTTCTCTAGCGTCGTCGATCATGGCGATCAATTGGAGATCTATTCGCTCTAATCCCGCCGTCTTAGTTAGAAGCGTGTCTCTATCGAGTGCATGGGTGACGATTTGCCCGTAACGATCTACGTTTTCAGCTCCTTGGGCCCAGGGACGGGGGAAAGCTGGAACCAAAATGGGAACCCCTAGTTCTTTCGCCACTATCTTTGCTCGATACATAACCACATCTCTTGCTAAGTTGTCATGATAGGATTGATCATCGCTCGGCTCAGGAGAATTGTTCGGTTCAACCAAAAGGTAAGTTTTTCCAGTTGCCCTATTTGTAGGTATGTAAAGATAATACGCCCAATGAAATCCCCCTGCCGGATTTGCCTCTATTTTGAGCAGCTGCCCCGTCGGTTCTTCCTGGGTTGAGAAGTAAAACACCCCGAGACAGACCGCGATGACTATGACGGCCACCGCCACGACCACTGGTACTCTACCAATTCCTCTATTCTTCACCATTATCCTTCCCGAAACTTTCTGCACAGACTTTAGATTCTCGTTATTAATTTTTGCTGTTAGGGTTTCCGTAAAACTCCAGAAAACGTCCAGATTGCATTTGAAAATATGTGGTGCGGGGGAAGGGATTTGAACCCCCAATGTGTCTTTTCTACCGCACGAATTGATCAAAGAGATCTTGAATTTTTCACCCAATGTATTAATCAAGTTTTAGGTGAACCGCTGAATGATTATAATGGCAAAGCGCGGCCGACAACAATGCTTTTATAGTTTCAACGCTTTTTACCAATTGGTAAAAATGGCAATATGGGTAAAAACAATGTACAGAACAGAGGCTGAGGTAGTAGGAGACGCTATGCGCGTGCTCACCGAACTCTTCTCCAAGGTCGGTGAGACGAGAGTGAATAAGGAAGTAGAACTGAGGAAAGGGCGGCGCGTGGACTTCCTCGTTACTTTGAAGACTGGGAACAAAACAGTGAAGGTGGTTTGTGAGGTCAAGGCACTAGGCGAGCCTCGGATTATCTCACAAACTGCTGTGCAGCTCAATGAATACTCGAAATTAGCGGATAACGCGTATCCCGTGTTTGTTGCTCCCTACGTCAGTGAGCGGGGCCGTGAGGTATGCAAATCTTTAGGGATAGGGTTTGTTGACCTAGTTGGTAATGCCTATCTAAAATTCGGTAGCGTTTTTATTGAGAAATTCGCCAAGGAGGCGCCGAAACGGGAACAACGCTTGCTTAAGAGTATTTTCGCGCCCAAGGCAACGAGAGTAATCAGAAAAATGCTAGCTATGCCTGAAAAAAAGTGGACGCTGCAACCGCTAGCGGATGCTGCTGGCGTGAGCCTCGCCCAAGCGTTTAAGGTAGTAAAGAAACTTGAGTCTCAAAACTTTGCTACCCGTGAAGAAGGAAAAATTCGCCTGATAAATCCAGGAGAGTTGCTCAATCTGTGGGCCCAAGCGCACGATTTCTCGAAAAACAAAATCACTGG
>CAZLQN010000144.1:0-2360 GCA_964561735.1 Hadarchaeota archaeon (SeqCode)
TCAGAATCCCTGCATCTAGGAAACCTTTGATGAGCGCAGAGCCCATGCGCCCTGCTCCGATGAATCCGATTTTCACAACATCACCACTTGATTTTAGAGACCCTTTGATTTAACTTTAGTGGCGGGAAGTCCCCTTCTTTCAGGGAGACAAGCTACCCTTTAAATACTATTTAAATTACTTTCGGTGACCTCTCTCTCCGCGAAAATCGCTTAAAAGAACCTGCAAAAGGTTGAGCTGGAGAGTGACCACTGATGCAACTAACCCAAAAAATTCGCATATTCCCGACACCTGAACAGGAAGATGTGCTCTGGAAACTTTCGGAGCGGTGCAGGCTACTCTACAACTTTGTCCTGGCCGAGTGGATTGAAGCTTGGAAGCAAGGCAGGCGCGTGGGCTACCGAAAGCGTTCCGACAAAACTTTGCCCTGTCCGAACAATCGTCAGATTATTGTCGCTTTTCCACCATCCTAGCTCCCAATTTTCCAACGGCTGCTCTCGCCACGCCCCGTTTTCATCGGCTAAATTTTCGTTTGTTAGTAACGTCCAAGTTTCGTCAAGACCATCGTAAGAAGCATGCGCAGGGTAGACAATCAAATTCATCTGTGGATGATCAACGATTACGCTGCTCAAACCTGTCTCGTAGCGATAGTACTTCCATCCGCCAGAACCCTCGTCGAAAACCGCGATCGGATCGGTATATATGACTCTGCGTCTCACCCCGTTTTCTCCCACGAGCCAGTCTTCATAATTTTGGCCGAGACGAAAATCGACCCGAGTTTCGGAGACAACATGGGTATTCACCTCGCCCTTAAGATCATTACTTTGTCCAGATGCCACGGCCAACATGCTAGACGAGATGAACAACAACACGCAAGCCGTTGCCAGAATTATGAATTTAGAGGCCCGCACGTGTTTATTCATTTTAGGTCCACCCATAGTACATGACATTTCCAAATAGTACCAAGTGCAGAATGAGGCTCGTCCCGATAATCACCCCTGCAAAACCGTAGCGATCTTTTTTTATCAGCGTGATTGCGCCGAATATTATTGCTGCTGGGCCGAGAAGAAAGTTAAACAAGTAGTTGTACAAGGGAACCCAACTTATACAAACTCCGAATATGCCAACGCTTAGGGAAATCTTACCCAGTGTAGAGTCTATCTGCTTGGTTGGCTTGCGGATTGTCCCTCCAATTGATATCCAAGAGAGAATAACGAGTGCCCCAAAAAGTAGTGAAGAGACTAAACCTGTTGCTATGTATCTATATCCAAGCGCAAAGTCGATTGGCCAGCGGATAATGCAAATTGATACCACAGCTATCGTCGCCTTTACCTTACCGCTGATGTCCGACAACAAATCATAAATCATCGCGTATGCTGCTCCAAAACCGATCCCCATTATAAATCCAAGAATTGGGAATACGTAGACCCTGAACTGATAACCCGAATCCCAAATTGGAAAATTTTTCGGAATAATGAGTAGGGTTATGAGTCCGACAACTATGCCCGCGATCATACCCGCTATGATCCCTCTTTTGAGTTCAGCCAATTGCGCCCCCCGTGGTTTTTATTTTTAAAACGCCCGGTATGTATCTTTCCATAGGCCAATTGCCACAGCAACGACCACGACCAGCTTCTTCGAAACCACCCACCAACCTCCGGCCCCACATTACTTTAGCTGTCTGATTTTAAAAGCAGCACTGAACGGCCCGGTGGTGTGCTGGTTGGAGTTCTCCATCCCGTCGTTGGCCGTTGCGCGAACCAGAACCGGGACGTCCCAGAAGTTCTCCGCATTCCACGCGATGCCTCCTCGTTCTGGAACCTGCGTTATCATCCTAAAATCCATCTATTAAAACATTGCCGAACATTTTTACACATTAAACTAGACGATCATTCGATTTTGAGTATAGACTTTGCTTTGTTGAGAAATTTTTCAGCTCCGGTGATCACGCTAGTTGCCCCTTCCTCGGAAAATGCCAACCTGTAATCTGCCTCTTCCCTGAGACTCATTGCATCTTCGAAACTTTCAACGAGTTCAGTCTCCAGCTCGCGTGCGAAAAGACATCTTAATGCGACTAATAGGGCATGATGGCTTTTTTCCCTGAATCCCTTGCTATAAATTAAAGCTCTCGCAGAATGCCAAGTGGATGGGCTACTCGCAGTTCGCGGGTAATCTGCGGCAAACAGGCTTGCTGGCTTCAAGCGAGCCGGTAGCGCACCCGCAGGAAGCCCCGCTCTTCAGGGCGGGGTAGTTCACACCCTCGCCACGCATATGACATCCTCGCTGTTCGGCATCTCTTCTGCGAGTAGCGGTTTCAATCCAGCGGAGGTCGCCCACTCTCTAAGTTGTTCTGGGCTGTGTT
>CAZLQN010000145.1:0-2356 GCA_964561735.1 Hadarchaeota archaeon (SeqCode)
TGAGCGCGCGCATCGCCTCCCGCGCCGCGAATTCTCCAGGGGTAGAGACGAGAACCAAATTGGCGCCGGGCAAAGCAGAAAGTGCGGAGCTGAGAGTTTTGTACACGGCTTCACCCTTCTCCGCCTCCTTAACCGCGAGCAGCCCCTCGACCTTTGACAGCGCCTGTCCCGCCGCCTCCTCGCTTTCGGCATCGACCGCGATGACGAGGTCGTTGGCGCCAGCGCCCTTCACCTCGTCCGTGAGCAACTTGGCCTCCCTCAGCATCTGCTTGTTGTTGTCGGTGCCCATCATCACGGACGCTCTTTTTACACCGGCGAACTCTTCAAGCTCCTTCGAGATGCGCATGAGGACTACAGAATCTCGATATTCGTTTTTCTTGACCAAACTTTTGACTGTCATTAGATCACAATCACCTTGATTTTCATAATGCACGGAGTCCGGCAGCTGCAAATATTGCGCTAACAACCCAGCAGACGGCAATGAGAGCGACCGGTGCTAGGCGATAAAACCATCTATTTTGAAATATCAATGGCGAGATCTTCAACTGGAGTTTCGGTGCAATCGCATGTCCTACAGGTGATGTTGCAGCGCTTATCGCGGCCCAAACCACGCCGTTCGTGGCGATGTATGCGAAATATCCGTTTATCCCTGTTGCTTTTAGGATCGGTGCACCTAGCGCGACTACCGTGTAGATGAAGGCGATCGAACTCAAAAATCCGGACAATGCTCCAGCCCCAACAAGAACTGGAGTAGTCAGCTCAGATTTTCTCATTACTAGGGTAGATACTATAGAAAAAATAACCGATGAGAATATCATTGCCACGATCGGGTTTATGATTGGGTAAGTTGTGGCTGCCGTCGTGAATGCTGGTATGTGTTGTATCGGGATGGCGAGGAAGCTGAATGGTATCGCGGCTAGTCCTATGCCGACCAACATCGCTGGCCTTTTGTATATGGCCAAAGCTGCAGTCATTATTGGAATCCCTAGAATGGCCCCCACTATCGGGCACGGGCAGATGTGCAGCTGACTTTTGAAGAAGGAATCGAGCGATCCAAAGGCCGTCCCTATCGTGCCTTGAAGTAACCCCCAAATTGAGCCGAAGATTAATATTCCTACCGGCGCCGGATATCTGACCAAGATTTTCTTGAAACCGGTTTTTCTTGGAATAATAAACACCCAGAACTTCATACGATTTGAACTTTAAATATTGTACGCTTTACTCCTCCATCACCAAAAATTCGATTTCTCCCTTGCAGTTTTTCGGGCTCAACATGCCACCGCCACGGCTGATCCTGCTCATTATCTGTGCGGGTTTGAGCACATCCACTCCCGCGAGCATGTCCGCCCCATAGTCGAAGAGGACTTCGGACATCGGAGTGCTTGGGCCAAGGACAATTGTGTAGGCGTTCCGGCCGAGTTTCAGCAGGTGTTCCATGGACTTGTTCACGAGAGCGGAGCCGGTGATGGCAAGGATGTCACAGTTCGGTATCTTGTGTTCGGCCGCGGTGGACGGCAGCACACATTCTTCTGGGTTTATTAGGTTCGGCTCGAGTTCCAATATCGAAAGCTCTTTTGCTACCGCGCGCAGTTCATCCAGCCTTGGGAATTTACCAACGATGACAACTTTTTTGTTTTTGCCTTTTTTTACGAGGAAATCGATGGCGTTTATGCCGCGTTTGCCCTTCGGCTTTATCATTGAGTTTATCGCCGCGACCCCTATGCCGGCTTCCACCAAGTTCCACGATTTCGCGTATTCCGCCAGCTCGAGGGTGGTCTTTTCGGTCAATTTTTCCATATCCTTGACGCCGCCGTGGGCCATAGTCGGATTCGAATAGGTTCTGCTGAGTCCGCAGTACTTGCCCCAAACTCCTGTCCAAGTGAGCCCAACTCGAACGTCCTTTGCGGGGGCTTCGTTGCCCTTCACCGCGCTTATAATATCGTCTATAAGTTTCATAAACATCTGTAGAAGCTTTACATCACGGGTATTTTGGCTTTTTTATAGCAGCCACAATTTATTTATGTCTTAAAGATTAAACAAGAATTGGTGACAGCTGGGTGGGTTATCTCCGGCAGCTTAATGGTTGCCGGGCTTTTTTTAGTGGTCTTTCTAATTGAGTGGTATGCCCCACGTTCCCGTGTACGTGGGTGGTGCGCAGGGGCGCCGAGACTCGAACTCGGATATCCCAGGTCCTGCCCACGGGGGCAGCAGATGACAGCTGGGTAGGCTACCTATTACCTCACACCCCGCCGACGCTTTGGTCGAAGGGGACTTTTAAGGACAAAACAGGCCAAAATTTTTCAGCCACCCCACAACCCTTATAAATTCCCTGACCCACCTTCAGCCAGGAGGTCAA
>CAZLQN010000146.1:0-2343 GCA_964561735.1 Hadarchaeota archaeon (SeqCode)
AGCCGTGACCGCACCCTGACCACCGCGGCCGTGGAATCTTACCTCTATCATGCTACCTTTGAGAACTTGGCATTGGCTCTATAAGACTTTTTTCTGCTCTCGCGGGCTTAGTAGTTCTCACAGAGAAGCTCGTAGAAGCTCTGTGGGTGCTTGCAAGCCGGGCACACTTCTGGTGCGGTTGCTCCTTCGTGCACGTACCCGCAGTTCCTGCACTTCCACTTCACCGGACGATCCTTCTTGAAGACCTTCCCATCGCTGACATTTTTCAACAGAGCAAGGTACCTCTTTTCGTGCTGCTCTTCGACTTCGGCGACCTCCTTGAAGAACTCGGCTATCTCTGTGAAACCCTCCTCACGGGCGATCTTCTCGAACCCGGGATACATCTTTGTCCACTCGTAGTTCTCCCCCTCTGCCGCAGCTCGGAGGTTGACCTTGGTGTCGCCTATCCCCTTTAGGAAATCGAATATTCGCTTCGCGTGCTCCTTCTCGTTGTCGGCCGTTTCCAGAAAGATGCCTGATATCTGCTCGAACCCCTCCTTCCTAGCCACACTTGCAAAAAACGTGTACTTATTTCGCGCTTGAGATTCTCCGGCGAACGCCGCCTTCAGATTTTCTTCGGTCTTGCTCCCCTTCAACTCTTTTTTCGCCATTTTTACACCTCAATTAACCTCCACTATTTTTTAGAGTTTTTCACCTACAGCAGCCTTTTTTCTCCCTCGATCTTTTGGATTTCGGTTATGTCTTGTGTCACTTCGAGACATCCCAGATATTCTCCATTTTCGTTCCTTACTGCGAAGTAGCGTATGTAAATTTTTCTGCCCTTCAAATCTATCCAGAACTCGGCTGAACTCCTTTTGTTGTTTTTGAAATCGTCCAGTATCTGGTTCACCTTGTGTAGGCTCTTCTTCGGGTGGCAGTCTTGAACTCTCCTACCGATGACCGATGGTGGGCGGGGAAATATTCTATCGCCGTTTTTGTTGAAATATCGCACCGTGTCGTTTTCATCCACAAAAGATATTTCTACAGGCAGCGTGTCCAGCACGACATCTAAAACTTCTTTACTAAGAGCCCCTGTCATTCACCCACCTCCCCACAATACGGCTAGTATTTCGTGGTAAATAGTTTCATTCTAGTCGCTGTTCTACAATGAGATTTTTGTACTCCGGATGCATTTCAAAATATCGTTTGGCGTAGCTGCAAACTGGCACTATCTTTAGGCTACTCTGCCTCGCGTGTTCTATGGCTGCCTTCGTGAGGATTTCCGCCAGGCCTCGCCCGCGATATTCCTCTGGCACGAACGTCGAATCTATGTACAGGGCGCCTCCGCTGATGTGGTATTTCACGTACGCGTACTTTCCCCTCCCCGGCTTGATCAGGAATTCGTTGCCCCTGTGCAGAACTTTTTCGTCCATTTTCTCACAAAAAACATAATCTCTTAAGCCTAAAAAACAGAAATTTTAGTGCTGGCGAGTCGGTGGGCAGCTCCCGGGCGTTTGAGGTAGAGAATCTTGAAAGAAATCAAAACTCCACTCATCACAGGAATAATCGTTATCATTGCTATCGCTGGAATTTGCGGTTATTTGTTATTAACTAGTGGATCTAAAGCTAAGTTTGAAGTTGCTTCGTTTACTGTTTCATCAACTGAAGCTCTTGTTGGGGAAAACACGACGTGCATTGTAAAAGTCAAAAATGGAGGGGGTGCCGAAGGAACTTACAATCTCATTGTGAAGCTGGATAATAGTAAAACATTCACTCAAGAAGTAATATTACAACCTGATGAGGAGAGAGAAATTTTTATCATAATAAACTGGGAAAACACAGGTGTCCATACACTTGAAGCCGGTGATTTTACTAAAACAGTCGAAGTCAAAACGCCAACTCTAGATCTTGCAGTATATGCAGGGTTAATCAATGAAAACATTATTCGCATTCATATCCAACACACGGGAGGAGACACGATAAACTCAACAGAAAAAATCCAAGGACAGGTAAGCGATTTTATTCACGCAATTGAGAACGAGCTTTACGGCTGGACTTTCGAAAACCCGGCCCGCTTCAGAGCGAACGACTGGGCACTTGCAGAAGTCTATCTTCCGGGAGCCGAGCTTGAGATAGGAAATATCGTTAATGTTGCAATAACTTATTTTAATGGTGTGTTGTATTATGAAAACGTTATAACAGATTCGATATGGCAAATCCCGCTTGGCTGACAATTTCTTTAGTCCCATGATAACCTTTTTACAATTCAAAAACATAGGACTAATTGCCGGCGAGTCGGTGGGCAGCTTCCGGGCGAAAGCCTGAGGAAACTTCATCCATCGAGTAGGACTGCGGGTCCGCGAG
>CAZLQN010000147.1:0-2337 GCA_964561735.1 Hadarchaeota archaeon (SeqCode)
ACCTCTCCGGCTGCTCGACCCCTACCGCCCGTTGTTCGGTAACTATGAAATTTTTCGTTAGGTTGCCTATTCCTACCGTGTAGCTCCCTGCTGTGCTCTTGGTTACGGTAAACATCACCGTTTGGCTCGTCCCTCCAGCGAGCGTTACGCTTTTGGCGCTTTCGGTTATGCCATTGATTTTTAGCTCCACCGTGTACGTACCCTGCAAGCCGCCTGTGTTCCTGAGATCCACGTAGATACTAATCATCTCCCCAGCACTGACCTCGGTTCTGCTTATCCTGAGGTTGCTGAGTTCAAATGACGCGGGTGGACGAATCAAATCGAGGTAAAGCGTATGCAAAACATCCGCTAGATAGTTGACCGCTAGGTTTATCGAGTTCCCACATGAATCTTTAAACACTGGGTTGTTCCAATTGTAATTCGTATCCATCCAAACGCAGTTTTTCACACCATCAGTACCAAAAGTGACATCACGGGCAAGATTAACCGCGGCATCGTATGCGCTCAATTCGGTCAAGCTTCCATCATAGACTATGTATTGATCGAACTCGTGGGAGGTGTAGCTTGTCGTTTTGCCTTGCACATACCACTCGTAATCGCTGTGATGTTCCTCCTGTCCCCAAGGAGTGCTGCTATGCATGACATGCCCGAAGACCGAAACATCAGTTATGTAGTGAGACATTGCGCCGATGTGTTTGTCCGCGTTCACCCGATCGTTGTTCCTAAGGTACTCCAGCGCCAGCTCATACTCCTCCCTTGCCCTAACAGCCGCGCTATTATCCGTTAGCTCTCCGGCAGAGTTGAAGTAAATGTGATGGGTCCTCCAGTCACCGATTTCGTCCTCCTTGTCTGGCATCTCTGTACCATAAAGCGCCAATGACAAATTGTGAATTAGAGCGTTTCTATCCGTCGCAGGTAGCATGTTCAAAGCGTGCTCAAAAAGATAATCATGCGTGCCGTAGTTCGGATTGTGAGGGTCGGTAGAGTAAGGCCCATTGTTCCAAGCACAACTTTGTGGCGCAAATCCAATCAGGAGAAGTACCATTAAACAGATTAAAAATATAGATTTCCTTGCCGCATCCCTGTTCATTTTCAACCCTGCTCTATCTCTAAGCTTTTCCAATCGAGACTTATAATTGTGCTACTATTGATTTTTGCAAAAGTTTATTAAGTAAGACAGACGCCATCGTCATGGATGCCACGCACTTCCGGAGCAAAGACGGCATCGCTAGAAGTCAAACTGGTGGCGATGCGGATGCTTGACAAAGGCATGACTCAGAAGGCCGTGGCCGATACACTCGGGTACAACCCAGTCACGATTTGGAAGTGGAGACGGGCTTACAGCGGGGAGGGCGAAGAAGGCCTTCATCGAAAACCTGTTTCCGGCAGGCCCAGGAAGCTTGGCAACAGAGAGCTGAAGAAACTGATGTTCTATCTGGCGAAAGGGGCCACGGCCTATGGGTTCAAGAACGATGTCTGGACGCTGAAGCGAATCGCCGCAGTGATCTACAAGGAGTTTGGGGTGAAGTACCATCCAAGCCATGTCTGGAAGTTGCTGCAGCGGCTGGGATTCAGTCATCAGAAGCCCGAGCAGCGGGCCATCGAACGGAACGACGAAGAAGTGGAGCGGTGGCGCAAGAAGGTCTGGCCTCAATACCGCCGGCGGGTGGGGAATAAGGGCACTACGATGGCGTTTTTGGACGAATCTGGCCGATCTGAAATACCCACAGTGGTGGCGACGTGGGCGCCAAAGGGTAAGCCTCCAGTGCTGAAACACCTGTTTCGCTGGGAGAACTGCTCTATAATCTCGGCTATCACTCCCGGCGGGAAGCTACACTATCGGCTGTATTTGGGCAGCGTAAAGAGCACGCATGTTGTTTCGTTTCTACGTCATTTACTGGGAAGAACCCGGGGAAAGATCCTCCTCTTCTGGGACGGCGGGCCAATCCATCGGTCGAAGGCCGTGAAGGAATTTCTGCATGAATATCGCGATCGCATTGATGAGCGCAGGTTGCCTCCCTACGCGCCTGATATCAGCCCGACGGAACAGGTATTCAGAAGGCTCAAGCATGTTGAGACGGCGAACAGCTGCCCGATGAACGCGTTTGATCTCATGCAGGAAACGCGCGCAGCGCTAGAACGCATTCGAAGACGACCCGAGTTGGTGCCATCGTTTTTTGAACATGCGGGGTTATCTCTCACCGGAAGAAGAAGGTGATTTAATTAACTAATGCAAAGATCAATAAAATCTGCCCAAATTTTGCTCATTTGGTATTTTTAGAGTGGTGCGGCCGGCGGGATTTGAACCCGCGCAGCAAGCTTGGGAAGCTTGAGTCC
>CAZLQN010000148.1:0-2321 GCA_964561735.1 Hadarchaeota archaeon (SeqCode)
TGCTCGCACCATGGAACGCGGACTACGCCGCCTTTTTTCTCGATGATTTGCTTGATGCTCTTGACATCGGATGCGTCATATATCATCCCATTGAAAAGTTTCCACGCCCGAGTGCGCATGTCTCCGTTTATCTCGTCGAGCAGCTGTCTCACCTTGACCCTGATCGCCTTCCTCTGTATCGTCTGCTTATCACCAGTATCCCGTCTGACTGCGACGACCTGCTCCTTCTTCACATCCTCCGGCCCTATCTCCAGCCTGAGCGGCACGCCATGGCGCTCCCAGTCGTAGAACTTCTTCCCAGGTCTGATGTCGCGCGCATCCAAGTGCGCCCTGATGCCGATGGAATTCAGTTCGTTCACAACACTCTCGGCGATCTGTTGGACAGGGGCCTCCTCTTTGAATGGGATCGGAATGACGACCACCTGTATAGGCGCCACGGATGGCGGTATGCACAGTCCGTGGTCGTCGCCGTGCACCATCATGACGGCCGCGATGACCCGCTCCGATATACCGTAGCATGTCTGATAAACAAAGTCGTGCTTGCCATCGGGCGTCTCAAACTTTAAGTCGTAGACCTTCGCAAAGTTTTGGCCGAGGTTGTGCACCGTGCCGATCTGGAGCGTCTTCATGTCCGGCGTGAGCGTGTCGAAGGCCAACGAGTACTTTGCCCCTGCGAACGTGTCCCACACTGGCCGCTTCGTGACGACGTATGGCACGCCGAGTTCGTCGAAGAATCGCTTGTAGATCTCGACGGCTTTCTTCACCTGCCTCTCAGCTTCTTCCCAGCTCTTGTGTGCGGTGTGGGCTTCTTTGAATGTCGTAACCTCGCGCAAGCGCATCATCGGCTTCGTCATCTTCGTCTCGTAGCGGAAGATGTTGACTATCTGATAGACTTTGATAGGCAGGTCGGCATGCGATCGTATCCATCTCGCGAACATCGGG
This sequence comes from Hadarchaeota archaeon (SeqCode), assembly GCA_964561735.1. GTDB lineage: Archaea > Hadarchaeota > Hadarchaeia > Hadarchaeales > Hadarchaeaceae > DYFS01. The sequence continues at coordinate 943 of CAZLQN010000148.1, forward strand.
TAGATAGAGGTCTCGCTCGTCGGGCGCAGCGCAAGCTTCACGTCCAACTTGTCCCGACCACCGTGCGTGACCCAGTACACTTCTCCCTCAAAGCCGCGGATGTGCTCGGCCTCCTTCTTGAAGATGTCTTCCGGGATGAGCAACGGGAAGAGAACTTCTTGGTGTCCAGAATCGTTCAACGCACGTTTTATTATATCGAAAATAGAATTGCGCAGCTTCAACCCATACGGCAGCCAGACGTAGAGCCCCTTCACTGGGTAGCGGGTGTCCATTATGTTCGCATCTCGCAGCATCTGGTTGAACCATCCACTGAATTCCTTCTGCCATTTCTCGCGTTTCATAAATCCACCTTTGAGATAGTCACCCAATATCAACTTAAATGTTTATTTTTGTAAGTAATTCCCGTCCTCTTTTAGTGACGAGCACCATGTCCTCCCACCGCGCGCCTCCAACTCCTCTGACGTAGGCGCCTGGTTCGACCGTCGTCACCATGCCGCTCCGCAGTATCTCCGTTGATCTCGGCGACAAGCTCGGCGGTTCATGTACATCGAGCCCAACGCCATGCCCAGTGCTGTGCAAGTAGAACCTCGCGTACCCTGCGAGCGAGGCTACCTTTCTCGCCGCTGCATCTACATCGCTCGCGCGGACACCATCTCTGACGCGAGCGAGCGCTGCCTTTTGTGAGCGCTTTATCGTTTCAACCAGTTTCAATTGTTTTTTTGTCGGAGATAACGTGAAAGTTCTAGTCATGTCAGAGACATATCCTTCATATCTGGCGCCAAGGTCTACGACGACCAACTCACCGTCGCGCAAGCGTTTTTTTGTCGCCATAGCGTGCGGGAGCCAAGAGTGTTTTCCTGATGCAACGATTGTGTCGAACGGGATGCCATCGGATCCAGCTTTTCTCATCTCATACTCGACCTCAGCCGCGATCTCCAACTCCGTTCGTCCTTTTTCTATAAGCTCAGCTGCTCGCTTCATGCCGAGCGAGGCGAGCGCAGCAGATTTTTTCAGGCAAGCGATCTCCTGCGCAGATTTTATCATGCGCATTTCGGCGATGAGATTTGGCATCTCCCTGTAGTTGGCGTCGTGGTAGTTTCGCATCTTGCGCAGTTGGTCGCGCCTCAACGCGTCGAAACCTATCTCGCGCACGTTGAGCTCGTGAAGGCGCTCAGCTATCACCAGCCATAGTTCTCCGAAGCGAACCTTCTCACCGGAACGTAGCGGAACTCGATGCGGAGAATAAGCTACGATGTCTTTTATCGCACTCTCTCTCTTTGCCCTGTCAAACTCTAGGCGGCTGCATATGAGCGTCTGTTCCTTGCTCGAGGTGATCACAGCAATAGACGCAGTTGTCTCGGATAGGTAATACGCATTTC
>CAZLQN010000149.1:0-2301 GCA_964561735.1 Hadarchaeota archaeon (SeqCode)
CCAAAGTGTGGGGCGAAAATCAACATCGTGGGCGAGTACAAGCCGAGCAAGCGTGAATGGGTTTAGCAAGTTTCTAGTTACGAAGTTGGATGATTACGATACTTTCGATAAGTGCAAATCTCAATCCCAAACCGAAATGTTTAAATGTTTACGTAAACATAAAAGTGTACGGTGATGTATATGGCAAAAACAACCGTGCTCCTGCGGGACGACCTTTACGACATACTAGTAGCGGAAGCTGGCAAACGGAAAATCTCAGAGCGCATCAACGAGATTTTGGCCGAGCACCTCATCAAAGAAAGGAAGAGCCTGTTCGGAACCATGCGAAAGGTCGACGTGAGCGATTTGAGGGACCATCGCGAAAGGCTGTGATGCTCCATGCGATACTTGGTCGACTCTTTTGCTTGGATGGAGTACTTCATGGGAACTGCGCGCGGGCGCCGGGTAAGGGAGCTCGTGGAAGAAGTCACTGCGGAGTGCTTAGTGTCGGCCATCAACATCGCGGAAATCTACTCAAAATCCATCAAAACAGATGGCATAGCGCGAGCCGAGGAGCGAAGGCTATTCATCACGTCGAGGTGCGCGATCGTCGAGGTGGACGAGCGCATGGCGGTCGAGGCGGCAAAAATAGACGTTGAGATGAAGGAAAAGGTGAAAGGGTGGGGATTGGCCGATTCGATCGTGCTCGCGACTGCGCGGAATTCCGACGCCCTGATATTGACCGGTGACGAACACTTCAAGGGATTGACGAACGTAGAGCTACTTTGATGTTCACCTTGCAACCTTGATGCAGGCCCTTAATTCTTTCATGCCGAGTTTCGCCAGTTCCGTTGCTCTTTTTTCGTCTCGGGCCTCGGCGAAGCACCTGAAAATCGGCTCTGTCCCAGAGGGCCTTAGCAGGAGCCAGCCATCGTCGAAAACTACCCGCAGGCCATCGGTTCGGTCTAGCCTGTGTTTAGCGAACCGCTTGGCGAGGGCTTTGAGCACCCTCGGTTTGAGCTCATCCGAGCACTCGATCCTCTGCTTTACCTGGGAGTGGCGCGGCAGCGTGGCATCGAGTTCAGAAATCTTCATGCCCGTGCGGTCGAGCAACTCGATGAATTTAACGGCAGTCATGATGCCCTCTCGACAGAGCAACCAGTCTGGGAAGATCACCCCGCCATTCTCCTCGCCGCCTATGTCGCCCCCCCTCTTTCGAAATTCCCCGATGATCTCAGGCTCCCCCACCCGCGTACGTACGACCTTGCCGCCCAACTTCGAAGCAACATCGTCGAGCACTGCGCTTGTTGCCACCGTAGTTACAATGCGGGGGCGCTTTCGCTCGCGAAGGTAGTGCATCGCCACGAGCGCGAAGACGTGATCGCCGCTGAGGATCCCCCCCCGCTCGTCCACCACCAGCGTTCGGTCCGCATCGCCATCATGGGCTATGCCCAAATCGGCTTTGCAGGCGACGACGGTTTTCGCTAGCTCCCCCAAGTTCTCTGGCACGGGCTCGAGCTTTCGCCCCGGAAATGTTCCGTCGAGCTGACAATTCATAGATATCACTTGGCAACCGAGCTCCGTCAGAAGCCGCGGTGTCATTACCGAGCCAGCCGCGTTCGCGCAATCGACGACGACCTTCAGTTTTCGCCCAACCTTCGGCGCATTCCGCAAGACGGCTTCCATGTACGGTGTAATAGCATCGGATTTGCTGGTTCGGCCTACCTTTTTCCAAGGCGCGCGCTTCCAAGCCTTTTTTGAGATGATTTTTTCGATCTTGACCTCTTGCCCGCGGCCCATACCCGCGCCGTCGCTCCCCCAGAACTTGACGCCGTTGTACTGCGGTGGGTTGTGCGAGGCTGTTATCATAACGCCTGCCTTGCAGCGAAAGTGTTTGATCGCAAACGACAGCACCGGGGTCGGCACCAAACCGATTGTAATGACATCACAACCGCCAGATGCCAGCCCGGCCGAGACCGCGTTCTCCAGCATCTCGCTGGATGTGCGGTTGTCATGACCAACAGCCACCTCCCCGCGACCTTTCAAATATGTGGCCAGCGTCAGCCCAAGTTCGAACGCCAGCTTTGGGGTTAGCTCGACGTTCAAAACCCCTCGGACCCCGAATGTGCCGAACAGCTTTTGCATGATATCGCGTTAATTTAGGCCAGATGTATTAAATCGTTGTACGCCGAAGTTAGTTTGGGCCCGTGGCCTAGCTTGGATAAGGCGGCAGCCTTCTAAGCTGCAGATCGTGGGTCCGAATCCCACCGGGCCCGCCATCCTGAATTACGGAAAAAGTATAACCAAAAGTTTAAATAAATC
>CAZLQN010000150.1:0-2297 GCA_964561735.1 Hadarchaeota archaeon (SeqCode)
ACGTTAAAAACTGTTCGGATGCCCATCTCACGCCGCACGGGAGTTGCATACTTCATCGCGCCGTGGAACCGGGGGGCAAACATGAAGCCTATCCCGATCGTCTCGATACAGCGCTGAACCTCATCTGGTGGAAGGTCGATCTGTACCCCCATGGCTTCGACGACATCGGCGCTCCCAGCCTTGCTCGTCACCGAGCGATTGCCATGTTTAGCGATCCTAATTCCTGCCCCCGCAGCTACGAACATCGCGGTCGTACTCACGTTGAATGTTTTGATTTTATCGCCCCCTGTGCCGCAGGTGTCAACCAAGATGTCGTCCACTTTAGGGGTTATCCGGGCGGCGAACTCGCGCATCACTCGGGCGAACGCCGTGATTTCTTCAATCGTTTCACCCTTCATTCGCAATGCGGTCAGAAACGAGCTTATCTGTGCTTGGGTCGCCTCACCCGACATGACACACTTCATGGCCGCTTCGGCTTCAACCTCAGTTAGATCTTTTCTGTCAACCACTTCCGATATTATGTGCTTCATGGCCTCCATTCCATCACCTGCTTGACACCTTCGCAATCTCTATCGCTTTGAGAAGAGCTCGCCCTTTGTTCTCGGTCTCGTAAAACTCAAGCTCAGGGACGGACTTGGACACGATTCCAGCGCCAACCTGAGCATAGGCTTTGCCGTCCTCAACCACGATCGTCCGGATGGCGATTGCGAAGTCCATGTTGTGCCGGTAATCGAAGTAGCCGACGCCGCCCGCATAGATTCCCCTCCGCGTTGGTTCAAGTTCTTCGATTATTTCCATCGCCCTGAGCCTTGGGGCACCAACCACCGTGCCCGCGGGGAAATTTGCCCCGAGCGCGTCAAATTCATCCTTATCCTCGCGCAGTGCTCCCGTTACGGTCGAGACGATGTGCATGACATGGCTGTACCTCTCGATGGTCATGAAATCTTTGACCTTCACCGAGCCGACCTTCGCAACCTTGCTTATGTCCTCTCGGCCCAAGTGTACGAGCATCATGTGCTCCTCGCGCTCTTTTCTGTCGCTCAGCAACTCTCGCTCTATTTCTTTATCCTCTCTAACACTCTTTCCTCGACGTCTAGTTCCACCGATCGGCCTAGTCATGACCGCCCCATTCTCGACCCTGACCAGCGTCTCGGGGCTTGAGCCGATTATCTTCCGCCGCCCGAAATCCAGATAATACATGTAGGGCGATGGGTTTATCTTGCGGAGGGCGAGGTACACCAAGTAGGGGTCGCACCTTAGCCCGGTCTCCATACGCCTTGAGAGCACAAGCTGCAGCACGTCCCCTGAATCGATGTGTTTCTGGACGTGCCTAACGGCCGCCACAAACTCATCTCGGGTCATGTTTGATGCTACGTTCGCTTTTAGCTTCACATCAGTTCGCATGTGCGGGGGCTGCCCCACCTTTCTGAGCTGATCCACTTTGTTTTCAATTTCCTTCAACGAGTTTTCGCACACAGCTTTTGGGTCTGAAGTTTCCGAAATGAAAGCATTGGAGCAAACAAATGTTTTTTTCTGCGCACGATCAAAAACCACAACATTTTTGGCAAGCGCAAACTCAGCGTCAGGGTGTCGTAAATCGTCGCTCGCTTTTTTGCCGATGTCGACAAGGCGCCTGATTGCATCGTAGGCAAAATATCCAACCGGCCCACAGATGAACCTTGGATAACCGACCTTCGGAATCGATAACTTACCTATTAGAAATGCCCTCCGCACGATCTCAATCGAATCCGTATCGCTGCTTATCTTCCCGACATTTTTCTTGGCAATCCCCACTAGTCGTTTGTTCCCTTCGAGTTTCAGCCCTCCGTCCTTTACCATCAGCGTGAGGAGCGGGTCGGTCCCGATGAAGCTATACCTAGCCCGCCTACCCGCACCCTCGGCTGATTCAAGCAGGTAGGATGGGGCGCTCGTTCCCATTCTAAAGTAAACCTTTGTTGGATCGGCGCAACCCTTAACAGTTGCCACTACGGGGAGCAAGCAAGGTCTACCGAACTCATCTACAATCCTTTCCACATCCCCGACGCTCGGTGTAGTTTTCAATTTACCACCCTGCACTCACCTCTTTTTCAGCGTATGTACTATTTAAGGCTTTAGTGTACACTTTTGTACGAAATCTGAAATCAGTGGAATTTTTTCTGCTTATAAAGAACCTCCGCGCAAAGCTTAGGCGGGAAATGTGAGCAAGTTAAAAAAAGAAAAAGCACAGCACAGCAGCTACGCGCCGAGCCTCATCAAACGATTGTCTGTGCCCCTTGCTGTAAAAAAGTTTCGGTGCG
>CAZLQN010000151.1:0-2283 GCA_964561735.1 Hadarchaeota archaeon (SeqCode)
TGTTGTGCACGATGTGCAAGACCTGTGCCGAGGCCTGCCCGCCCAAAGCGATCCGGATAGGGGGCGACCCAACAAAATTCGTCTTCCGCATGGAGTCGACGGGCGGAATGCCTCCCGAACAGATCCTCCTCAAGGCCATGGGGGTCCTCGGGGAAAAGCTCGATGAATTTTCTAAACAAGTGAAGAAACTTTAATTTAAATTATTGGAGCACATAATTTTGCACGGCGCGGGGGTGGCCGAGTCAGGTCAAAGGCCCTGGCGGCCGACCAAAGGTGCCAGCTTGAGGGGCTGGTCCCGTAGGGGTTCGGGGGTTCGAATCCCCTCCCCCGCACCATCAACCAACTAGAAAAATCAATCAAAACTTTTATAGCTTCATCTTCTCGTAATCAAAACTTTTATAGCTTCATCTTCTCGTAGCTTATGCCCACGCCCTCTTTGTTCCACGCGAAAATCGGCACTTCCCGCCTGAGCCGCTCGAACTTCTCACTCAACGCGTGGACCACTATCGGCAGGGCGATCGTCACGTCTGCAAAACACATGACCTTGTCCGCGCGCTGGTGAATCTTCCCCCACGACTGGGCCTCCTCGAGGGTGCAGCCCGAGAGCCCGCCCCAGTGGGGGGCATCCGTCGTTATCTGCAGCGCGTAGTTGTGGCTACGATCGTGACGCGTCTGGTAGCTCGCGATGACCGCCGTCTGCTGGATGAAATTCTTGGGTATGCCGCCCCCCATGTAGACCACGCCAGTCAGTTTTGCCTTCTCGGTGATGCGAGAGCTTTCCTCCACATCCTTGAGCGCGTCGATTAGAATTCGCTTGCGGATATAGCGAACGCCCTTTCTCGTCTTCACCTTCCTGCCCCTCCGATTGGCAAACATTATCGAGAACCCGAGAGCGCTGTCATTTAGAGCTGGGCAAAAGATTGGAATCCCCTTGCGGTAGGCGCTCACCAAAATCGAGTCCTTCTCCCTGCCGACTTTGCTGAGGGTTTTTCCGAGGAGGAAAGCGAGCTCACGGGAAGAATAGGGGTAATCGTCTTCCAAGTCGTGCGCAAAATGTTTCTCTATCCAGTTGTCAAACCTGTAAAATCCTTCCTCATCTGCGAAGACATCGTAAATCCTATCAACCTTGTATTTCCTTAATTTCACATCGTCGGCCAAGTGATACCCGATGTAGTGCTTCCTGCCGTACGCCTCGTACGCGTCGTGATAGAGGTTTGCCCCGGTGCTAACCAAGACATCGATCATCCGGCGTTTTATCAGGTAAGAGATTACCCTCCGCATTCCTGCGGGGACCATCGCCCCGGCAAGGCCGAGCCAAATCACAATTTTCCGCTTCCTGAGCATCCGCGCCCAGACCTCGACTACCTCTGCCAGCTTTCTCCCCTGAAAACCTGTCGATAACATTCCCTCTGTGAGTTCGCTGATAGAGCGCTTGGGCCAGACCTCCAAGGGCTCAGTCGGGTACTTCAGAATTTTTTTGCGCATAATTCAATCTTGCAGAGGTTAATTAAAAATTTTCTGTTTATTACAAAATTTGCTGAAGTTCAGATAGGGAGCTAATCGTGAAGTCTGCGCGTTCCTCGACTCCCCAGTCCCTGCGCTTCACCCAAATCGTCCGCATGCCAGCGGCCTTCGCACCTTTGATGTCCGTGAACGGTTTGTCGCCAACGACCACGCACTTGTCCGTGCTCAACCCGATCCTTGACGCGGCGAGCAGGAATGGCTTCGGACTCGGTTTGGTCTCCGGGGTATCTTCACCACTGATAATCACCGTATCAAAAAGTTTGAGCAACTCGAAGCGCCTGATCCTCTCTCGTTTAAATCCTGGCTCGACGTCCGTATCCGTTACCAGACCTAGTTTGTAGCCCTTTCTCCTGAGGTAGGAAAGTGTAGGGCCGGCGTCGGGATAGGGTTTGTTCGCGCTGGCAAATGTGTTCCAATAGAGTTTCGTCAGCTGCCTCACCGCCCGGCGCGGCACTTCCTCCCCCAGCTCGAACTCGGCAAGTAATTCGGGCCACCACTCATCGCGATTGTACCTCCTCGCTATGGCCATCTTGTCGTCGAACTCTCTGAGCCTTGAGCGGATGCTCTCTTCACCTGCTTCGATCCCGTGGTTGTAAAGATATTTGTGCAGCCCCCCAGCCACTGCCCGCTGAGCTTTATCCAAACCAGTTTGGGCGTCGGTGAGGGTTTCATCGAGGTCAAAGAGCACAGCTTTGATGTCGCGCATCAAATTTCAATCCTCCCTTCGCCGCCGCAAAATCTAGTTATGTGGTCGATCGT
>CAZLQN010000152.1:0-2279 GCA_964561735.1 Hadarchaeota archaeon (SeqCode)
AGGGCGGCAGCGTCCTAAGCTGTAGATCGTGGGTTCAAATCCCACCGGGCCCGCCATTGACTCGAAACTTTTTACGTGCGTGAGCGAACAATTAAACGGTGCCCCGGTAGTGTAGACCGGTCAATCATACAGCCCTCTCGAGGCTGCGACGCGGGTTCAAATCCCGCCCGGGGCACCATGTGATCATATGGCCGAGGAACTAGCTGAGGAAGAGCTCGAAAAAAAGATGCGGAAGAAACCCAAGAAGTACCGCTCGGTCTACAGGAAAGCCTACAAGAGAGGGCGCTAGTTTTATTGCTTTGCTTGGAGAAGTTTTTCTTGCGGGGGTGCCTGAGCCTGGTCTAAAGGGCGGGACTTAAGTGCCCTGCTAAGAAATCCCGTGACCGTAGGGTCTTCGAGAGTTCGAATCTCTCCCCCCGCACCACATTACTTTCGGTGACCTCTCTCTCCCAAAAAATCGCTTAAAACTCATGCTAAACAGACATGTGAACAACCCAACATGAATAAGGATGACAATATGGAACGTCTTACAAATGAGTTAATTTCAGTACCACAAGTACGAGTAATTGCCCATTGCATGTTTGACGGATGGATCTATTCTAACCCAAAGCAAGGAAAGTACTATATCGGCTACTCAAACTCTAACGATGGGTTGATAAATCAGTTCAAAAAAGACATGTGTGAAGTTTATGGCCTCAACAAAGGGAGCCAACGAATGAATAACCATGGAGTTACAATGATCGAATACGGCTCCAAAGAAGCGTTTAGAACGATTAGGTCTCTCGTCGGAAATAAAACTAGAATACCAGCATGTATAATGATCGGGACTAAGAAAATCAAAATCGCTTTTTTAAGGACTTTCTTTGATGATGAGGGCAGGGTCATTTTTTCTCCTGAAACACATACCAGAAAAATAGCTGGAACATCGACAAATCCTGTTATTAGAAAGCAGTTGATAACTTTGCTTGAAAACATCGGTATAAGCGGCAAGGAAAATGGAGTAGACGTTACAATTACTGGCAAAGAAAACATCCACAAATTTTCTAGTAAGGTTGGATTTACTCCGGGTATAAGGGTGAAAAGAAAGCGTAAATTTTCAAAATGGTTTGGTATAGAAAAGAACGAGTTAATAAAAAAGTTATTAGCATCCTACAAAGAGAAATCCTAATAGTAGGGCCTTCGCAGGTCCGAATCCTGCCCCCCGCACCAGATGATGTGATGGTAAAAATCTTCGAAGTTAAGCCGAACGCGCCGAGTGCTGACGTGATAACAGAGGCAGCTTCAGCAATACGAGCTGGTGGCCTCGTCGTATACCCAACTGAAACTGTCTATGGACTTGGAGCTGACGCTTTTTCTAGTAAAGCCGTGATAAAAATTTTCAAGATCAAAGGCAAGAAAGCCGAAAAGCCCATCCCCCTCGCTGTGAACTCAATCGACATGGCCCGTCAGGTTGCCGAGCTGACTCCTGCAGCCGAGGTGCTCTTCAAAAAATTCTTGCCCGGTCCTCTCATGATAGTCGCGCGGGCCAGACCAAATGTTTCGAAGCTCATAACTGCTGGCACGGGAAAGGTGGGGATAAGGGTTCCAGACCACCCCGTCGCGTTGAAGCTCATCGATTTCGTTGGCGGACCAATCACCTCCACCTCCGCCAACCTCTCCGGCAAACCCGCGCCGCTCACAGTCAGGAAAGCTCTCGAACAGCTCGGAGGAAAAGTCGACGTGGCATTGGACGCGGGAAAATGCAAGCTCGGCGTGCCATCTACCATCGTGGATGCTACAGCACGACATCTAAAAATACTTAGGAAGGGCCCGATTTCAGAGGAAAAAATCAAGAAGCTTTTGACCTAGCTATCATTCCCGCGAAGATGCCCGCTCCCAAGCCGTTGTCGATGTTCACGACGACGACCTTGGGCGAACAGGTCTGGAGCATCGTCATGAGGGCGGCCACACCTTTCGTCCCGACACCATAACCCACAGAAGTCGGAACGCCTATCACTGGAACATCCACGAGGCTCGCCACAACCGACGGAAGCGCTCCCTCCATGCCGGCCACGACGACGAGCGCGGAGACGCCCTTCCTGAGCATGTGCTCGAGCGGCTTGAACAGGCGATGGATGCCCGCTATGCCAACATCGTATGCCTTCATTACTTGACAACCCATCACCTCAGCGGCGACAAAAGCCTCCTCGGCGACTGCCACATCGGCGGTACCGGCGGCGAGCACACCGATCCTGCCCGCCTTCGGGAAAACATGATTTCTGCGTTTGATCAAAATCGCC
>CAZLQN010000153.1:0-2259 GCA_964561735.1 Hadarchaeota archaeon (SeqCode)
AACAAACCATCGGTGGCGGTTCTCGGTCCCGGTGCTGTAGGCGGGTTTATAGCAGCGATGCTCTGGCGCAGCGGCGCTCATGTTACCTGTATCGGAAAGGAAACCGCTGCAGAATTAATCGCTAAACAGGGAATTCGGCTTGAAAGCGTCGTTTTTGGTGATTTTATCGCACGCCCAAAAGCAGTAGCTAAGCTTGATTATTCGCCTGATGTCTTATTTGTCACCACCAAGGCGGCGACGCTTCAGGAATCGCTCGAAAGGGTTGACCCACATACCCTCGCCGAGACCATCATCGTCCCACTTTTAAACGGTCTGGAACACATGCGGGTTCTCCGGACGCGTTACGGCAAGCGCGTTGCAGCTGGAAGCATATCTATCGAGGTTGCGAGGCGTGGACCAACTCACATCGCTCACACCACCCCATTTGCCCGCGTTAAACTAGCCTCTGACGCCGACATCCCGGCAAGCCGTCTATCCGAGATAGCCGAATTGCTTTCCAGTGCAGGCATTGAAACAGAAGTGTTCGAAAGTGAGGCTGTCGTCCTATGGGGAAAATTAGTGCGGCTCAACGCTATCGCCTGTACGACGACGGCGAGCAATCGTCCGCTGGGATTCATACGCTCAGATCCGTGGTGGCGCGAGCAGTTGGAGGGTTGTGTTCGGGAGGGAGCCGCGGTTGCTACTGCAGAGGGCGCAAAAACCGACCCCAAGGCAGTAATGGCTCAAATCGATGCCTTGCCCCGTACACTAACTACCTCACTACAACGTGACATCGCAGCAGGTAAACCATCTGAACTCGACGCCATACCCGGTGCTGTGGTCAGGGCCGGTGCCAGGTACGGCATCCCCTGCCCGACAATCGAGAACCTTATAAAGATGATAAAATCCCGCATAGGTGAACAAGCCAGCTAAAATGACCTTCCACAATGTATTTTTTAGCGGCTGTGAAACTAACTTCTGGGTAAACTATGCCGACACTTCTAGGTTTGGTCCCGGCGCGGTCGGGCTCAAAACGCGTTCCTGGTAAGAACATAATCCCACTGGCCGGGCACCCGCTGATCGCCTATGCCATATGCTCTGCGCGGACAAGTGGTCTTTTCGACAAAATCGTCGTATCCACTGACTCAGAACTCATAAAAAAAATCGCGATTCATTATGGGGCTGAAGCACCATTCCTGCGCCCGAAGGAACTGGCGACAGCGACCTCGCCAGACATAGAGTGGATCAAACACGCTCTCTCACAGCTCGACAAGAAATACGACGCTTTCGCGATACTCAGACCGACCAGCCCTTTCCGCCAGCCGGAGACGATAAAGCGCGCTTGGAAACAGTTTCTTAACACGCCCGGAATAGATTCGCTGCGCGCGGTCGAACCATGCCGCCAACATCCCGGGAAGATGTGGGTCATTGAGGGCCATACTATGCGTCCGTTTCTGGACCAATCCCGTATGGATGTCGCCTGGCACGCGGGCCAATACCAGGCGCTACCCAAGGTCCACATACAGAACAGCGCCCTAGAGATCGCCTGGACCAGGGTTGTGTACGAACATAACTCACGCGAGGGCAAAGTAGTCGCCCCGTTTCTCACCGAGGGGGCAGAGGGGTTCTCAATCGACTACAAAGAGGACTATTATCTTGCGAAACACTTGGTCGAAACTGGCGAAGCGATTCTACCGAAAGTCGACCGCAAGCCGTTTATAATGCCGAAAGATTTACAGCGCGCCCTTTAGCTCAGTAGTTCCTGACAAAATCTAGTATGTATCTCCCTATTCTCTCACCGCACTTGCCATCCTGGGGGCCGCAGTGCTCCGCCACCACCTTTTTTCTCCCCTCACCGTCGAGCTTAGGGTCGTCGAGATAGGCCTTTATGTGCTCTACCAACTCCTCTGGAGACTTGGCCACCCTCACGCCACCGGACTTGGGAATGAACTCGTAGTGCGTGAACATGAATATGCCGGCGTTAGATTCCAGAAAATCCCTCTTTGTATAACCATCAAACGAGACGTTGACCGTCGGGACATCCAACGCCACCGCATCCAGCGTCACCGATGAGGCGACGTTCACCGCGACATCCGTACATGCGAAAAGGTTAGCGTAACGCGTCATCTCATCTTCATCCGGTACCCATATCTCCGGACGCGCGGCCGAGGTCATTATCATCTTACTGGACCAGAACCGCTCGCTTATCGTCCTCTTCGGCAGCTCAAACGAGATTATACTCCCGTATTTTTTTTCAATTTATCGTAGCGGCTCAGGATA
>CAZLQN010000154.1:0-2252 GCA_964561735.1 Hadarchaeota archaeon (SeqCode)
CCCTCCCCCGGCGGTATTGGCCAGCGTCCGACTTGATTTTGTCGAGTATCACCGCGTGCAACCTGAGCACGTCGGCTTCGCTTATGCTTTGTCTGCGTCGGGCAAGCCCCATTAACAGCAATATAGCTTCCTGATGGTTCATCGCCTCTAAGTGCTCCTCCACAGACTTGCCGCCTATGGTCATTCCTCGCTTGAGCACCAGCCACGTTTCGCGCAGGGTGAGGCGGTTGCCCTCTATCGCGTTGGAGTGGTAGGTCATCTCGACTTCGAGTTTTTCCCTCAAGCTCTCGAGCGTGCTCTGCGGTAGCGGGCGGAGGGAGTTCAGCCGCTCGAGCTTTTTCGTTATCCTTGAGGCGAGGGGGCGTTCGATCAGCTCGTGTTTGGGCGGTTTCAAACCATGTTTCTCGCAGTATTCGGTGGCCTCGCCCAAACTGCTGAAATATTTGAGAACTTCTTGCCTGACCTTCCCTTGTCGCCTGACCGTTCGGACGAGTTCGTAATAGACGGTGGTGCCCTTCCGCTTTTTTCTGACAAACATGATTTTGTGTAGTGCCTACTTGTTTATATAATTTTCGATTTCTGGTAGGCACTCTAAACTGCTCTCGATGAGTTTTTCGTTTCCATCAGGAAGTAGGCGCCGATCCCCGCTACGACGATGCACGCCACCACTATTCTGGCGATCACCGCGGGTTTCATTAAAATTACCTACTGTTATTTATCCATATCATCGGTAAAAATCCGTTCGAAAGGGATCCCGTTACACGAAGCCACTTCGAATGGCTCGTTTTAGCAATGGATCCATCGCCGAATAAATACCTTCCACGCTTTTCCTAACGAATCCGGCCTTAACAAGCTTACCGAGCAAGCCGCTGAGGATTTGGTTGGATATGTGCTTCCCCTCTTTTATTTCTAGGGAGCTTTTGAGTTCTGACCACCGCCTTGGAGACTTCGAAAGCTCGCTGAGGATAATCGCGTACCTCTTTCGTGCGACTTCGCGCCCGACGAAGAAGTTCTCGAGTTCGCTTGCAGCTAGCCTAGCCCCTTCTGCGAATACCTGCTCCAGAGTCGCATCATCGATTTTACCACATGTTGAGGCTCTAGCCCCCACGAAAGCGAGCCACCCGATTACTCCATCGAGTTCCCCCAAAATTTCGCCGACGATTTTTTCACCCGGTTTCATCTCGACCTGTTTGAATCCCAGTTCGAGGAATTCTCTTGATCTCTCCCTATCCAAATGAGGCAATACTATATCGACTCTAAACCGGCCGAAAAGGGGCGCCTTTGGATTTTCGTCCCCCAAGAAATCCCTCAATAATCCAATTTGAGACCCGGTCACGACTATCTGCAACCCCGGAACGTAATCGTAAACATGCGCGAGGATCATGGTTAAATCGTAACCCACCAGTTTTCTGAATTCTTGGGCTTCGTCGAAGGCAATCACGAACTTCTTTTTTCGTTTTTCCGCAAGCCTTCCTAAAGATTCGAATATTTGAGCGATATCAGCTGCTTCCCTAACTGAAGGTCCCCATGCTAGGGAAATCTTCGGTGGTTTCAGGGTTACCTCCACCCCGCGGATTTTTCGTAACCAATCAAGTGCCCGTTGAGCCCAGCTCTTTTGACGTGAAACGAAATCGTTGATGCTCCGCTCTAAGGCCAGCACCAAATCCCCACGTGTGATCGTCGCACGGTTTGCAAAAACCCTTCCGTCTAAAACCAAGTATGGGAGCTTAGAATCGTTCAAAGCTGTGAGGAGCAAAGAGGTCTTTCCGGTTCTGCGTAAACCAGTTATCGCTATCAGACGAGTACCTCTCTTTAAAGCACGTTTGAACAGATCGAATTGTTCCTCAAAATCGTACAAGTCTTCTCGTTGCGTTTTGGGCGCTTCATCGAAATACATTCGATCATACCCCTATGACCTAGTCATACCCCTATTACTTAAACGTTTGCCAGAACTTTATCAATAAAGCCCCGATCACTTATGCAACCAACTCAGCACCGTCAAGTTCTCCGTCGTGCTCGCAGGGGTGTTGAGGGGGACTGCCTCAACCTGTGGAGCACCTTCTTCTACTCCGGGTTTCATCAGGAAATAGGCGCCGACCCCCGCCATGACAACGCATGCCACCACTATTCCGACTATCAGGATTTTCACGTTCATTTCAGTCACTTGGCACGATAGTATACATTTCATCCTTCCCAGGAAAAAGTAATGACATTTCTGTCCACCATGATGTCCGGTACGCTTTTCCACTGTG
>CAZLQN010000155.1:0-2251 GCA_964561735.1 Hadarchaeota archaeon (SeqCode)
ATTTTGTTTTAAGTTTCTACAAACGCGAACTTAACTCCTTCGATCCCATTTGATAGGAGTCTGATGTTTTAATCGAATGTTTTGAGCTACAATTTTCTTCGAACGTGATGCCCCAATCGGCCAACCTCTTCAAGAATTTGCGCGGATCCAGACATTCGGGCGGAATCACTCCTTTGCTCTCGATCTCCCCGCTCGCGAGCATGAGGGTGGTGAGAGAAGCTGGAAGCGCAACTTCTGCCCAAGGAGTACCGAATTTCTTAAAGTTCTCTGAGAAGCTCGAAATCCTGTAAAAGGTGCGAGTTATCCCCTCTCCCGCCTTTTCGCCTTTAACCTCGGCCAGAAAGCATATCAACACATCCCTTTCGAACCGAATTTCCTTGAGATCTTCAGGTTTCGCCAAAAGCTCGATGCAAGTATCCGCAGGCTGAGGGGTCAAGGCCAAGAGGACATCCCTAGGGACCACCTCGACATCCCCGACTCTTATGAGCTCCACGCTGGTGAATCCCATTTCGATTAAAGCCTTCGCCGCCCGATCCGGGGGGATCTTGCAATCCACGTATCTAACGCCCTTCCCGATGAAGCGAGGCAGGGTATACACGGGTTCGTAATCCACGAAACAGAGCTCGACTTCGCCCATGGGTTTTGGAAACTCGTAGATCTCCATTCCTGAAAAAGTAGGGGCCCGCTTGAACCCTCCGTTTTCGTAAATCAGAGGTTCGTTCGTCCACTCGGCCAAAGCCTCCTCTGGGCACCAAGCCGGCGACCATGCGCGCGTGGCCTCTTTCATCCCTGAGCTCTTCCACCCGAACCTCAAGCGTATTTCATCCACCCGATCGAGCTCGTCGGCAGCAAGCCTCACGAGCACGTTCATCACGAAAGGGCCCCCTTGGTAAATGACCGCACTTAAACCCGCATCTTCCCACCGTCTGCTCAGCTCGAGCTCGCGAAGCGGGTCTCCCGATGCCAAAGCGACGTAGTGCGAACCTCCCTTTAGCGCGGCCTCCATTATCCCGGGGTTGAACTTGGTCGGGGTGGCATTGATGATGACATCTGATTCTTTGGAAACCCTAAGCAAATCTTCTGGATCGCTCGCGTCGACCCTTTCCGTGCGTATCTTTTCGCTTTGGAGCTTCTTGGCCACCTTCTTAGCTCTGGAATAATTGATGTCCGAACAAACGATCTCCGCAACTTCCGGAATCCTACTCAGGATTAACGCGATGGCGGATCCTTGAACACCGGTTCCAACTAACGTTACTCTCATGGCCTCACCAACCCTAACTTCAGCAAGCTCGATCAATAAAATTTCGGAAAGCTCACTTGGACATCGATAGGAGCCCCGGAATCAAAGCCCACCTAACCGACCAATTCCCGGCCTCATCACGCTCCAGACAAACTACTCCGCCCTGCCTGAACCCCACTACCTTCCGCTCCGGGTCGCTCGCAAGGAGGAGGCCAGCCAGCTTGCTTAGATGGGGGAGGTGGCCCACGAGCATCAGGTCCTCGGTTTCCCCGCGCAGGCGCTCTGCCCAAGGGCTCGGGTGGTCAAGCGGGGCCAGCCCTGCCGCCTCCCCGACCCCCTTCGCCGACGATACCCCCTCGGCCAGCGCCTCGGCCGTCTGGCGGGCGCGCAGCTTCCCGCTGTGGAGGATCTTGGAGACCCTGATCCCCAGCGTGCGCAGGAACCCCGCCACCCTCCGGACCTCTGCTCTTCCCCGCTCCGATAACGGGCGGGCCGGGTCCTCCGCCTCGGGCTTGGCCTGGGCGTGCTGCACGAGATAAAGCCTCATGTTCCCAGTCAAAAAATGTGTGGGAATCAATAAAAATTTTAGAGTTGGGTGCCCCGGGCGGGGGTCGGTAAAAAGTATAAAAACGAAAAAGGACCGTGACGTTATCTTTGGTGACGACACGCTGCTTAGGGACGTCGAGCGTTATGGTTCGAGATCGACCCTGACAAATTTTTCTAAGCCGGGAATGATGAAGAAGATCCCAGGGCCTTTGACCCCAACGAACCTACCGAGCCTGAATTTCACCGCTCGCTCATACTCGCGGACTATTCTCAAGCACGCGAATAAGAAAAGCACGATTATGAAAACGAGTCCGGCTATCCACCCTCCAACCTCAGTCATCGAAAACCTTGGGAATGTTGATCTTCAACTTTAAAAAGTAAAGCATTTAATGAAGTCACGCTAGATGTCTATGAAATAAAGGAGGTGTCAAAAATGAACTCCATCGATATTCGCAATGCTTGTTG
>CAZLQN010000156.1:0-2238 GCA_964561735.1 Hadarchaeota archaeon (SeqCode)
TTGCAGGGATGAAGCAGGGGAAATAAAAGATTTGAAAGGCTGGACTCTCATCTATGGCAGGCGCAAGGTGGGCAAGACCTTTTTGATAAGGAATTTTTTGGATTACGATGTTTATTTCAGAATCGGGAGAGATGGAAAAATATCGGCAGAAAAATTTGCGCTCAGCGAAATAAGTAATTTGAGGGATTTCTCGGGCGCGGTTTTAGATCTGTTGAAGCAAGATAAAATTGTAGTGATCGATGAGTTTCAAAGGCTTCCGGAGTCTGTTTTGGAAGAAATCTCAACGACACATCCTAGGGGTAAGGTTATCTTTTGCGGCTCAAGCATGAGAGTAATAAAAAGGATATTTGGGGGCAAATCCCCCTTGCTGGGCTTGGTGATGGAGTATAGGCTTGGGCTTGTGAGGCCGAGAAATATCCTGAGAGAATTGTCGAAAGAATTGAACTCGACACAGGCAATTGAACTGGCGCCGTACCTTTCGGACGTGTGGACTGTTCCCTTCTTCGAGCCTGGAAAAACGAGCTTGGAGACAATTTATCGTCTTCTGAAACACTGTAAGCTCACGATTCCGGCGCTGATAGGTGAGATATTCACGGAAGAAGAGAGGGAACTCACCAGGGTGTATGAGGCTATTTTGAGGTTAATCGGGGCAGGTGAATGGGATTACAAAAGAGTCGCCGCGATGCTCGCGGATAGGGGGCTGATCGGGAGGGCCGACAGTTCTCTGGTGTTGCCATATATAAAAAATCTCATCGGGATGGGCCTCATCGAAGAACTGCCACTCTACTCCTCAAAAAAGAAGATGTACAAGCTCGCGTCTCCGGTGATGGAGGCATTTTATTACCTCTCCGATAGGTACGGCTTTGAGGAAGCCGACGTGAGTTTTAAGGAAGTAAAACCAACACTGGAGAAGCTCAGAAATCTGACGGTCCAGAATTGGGTTGCCGATTTTTTCGCGGAAGTTTATCAGGGCAGAAAAGAATATTTTGTAACACCAGAAAAAGAAATAGACTTTGTGATTACCCTCAGAAGGAAGCCGTTGGTGGTTGGGGAAGTAAAATGGGGCAAATACGGACGAGGTGATATCGAAAATTTCAAGGAAAAAACGAACTCTATCAAAGCTGAAAAATTCTTTGTGATTAAAGAAAAAACAGGGGTAGAGGACGAAGAAGTCAAAATTGTCGACGGAGCAGATTTGGTAAATTTAATACCTCCACCGTAGAAGTCAGTTTGGGCGGGTCACGCGGGGTCTCCCACATCGCCCATAATTGTCACGTTTTCGCCCGATCACCCGGTATTTCATAATGTCACTATGAAATACAAAAACCTCGCAATCGGCACGGGAATAGGCAAACGCTATTAAACAGCGCCATCCGATCCAAGCCCAAGTGTTTTAAGCCGCCGATACCAAATCCAGTTTGAGGAACATGCGCAAGCTCATCCCGATTCTGTTAGCAGGTTTCCTGTTGTTGGTGTTGGCGCTCCCCGCGGGCACTTGGAAGTGGCGCACCCACGGGGGGGTCTACGGCTCGAGGGGAATTGCCGTGGTGGCCCACGAGAGGCTCGCGGGCGATCCAAACCCCACGGTCGCTTCGACCGTCGGCAATTTGAAGTTTGAGATCATCCGCCCCGGGTCCATCAGGCCGGACACATGGAGGCAGCAGCCATACTACGCGGATAGACCCCATGTCATGACCTACGTGGAGAACCAAGGCGGTGAGTGGCTCTTGAAGATTCCGGGCGCACAGGCGGCGGGAGCTTGGGACAACGTCTCCTACTACCTCGGAATAGCCGCACACTACTGGGCCGATGTCACCTGCTACGCGCACCACGACAACGCGCGGAGCTACTTCGAGAAACTCTACGGCAACGAAATCGGATATCAGGTCTGGGATTCATACCACGATCGTCTCGAAGGACAGGCCGGGTACTACCGCCCCAAGGATCCCGCGCTGATAATTAATCCAGCAACCAACTTGCCGTACGCGGACCTCCCCACGTTCATCGCCGCCGCCAAGGCCCAGTTGGATATTCTGATATACCAGACGATGCGTGACAGCGACAACGTCGAAAACGGCTGGTTCGGCGACTGGATCGCGGACAGGAAGTGCGAGGCGAGCGACTACTCAGTCTATCACGATGGAAATGTTGACAACGTACACTATGGCAGCAAAGAGCTCGTGGACATGGCGACCGAGCTCGTGTACAGCGGGTGGGTCTACGCGCTCGGCATCCAGA
>CAZLQN010000157.1:0-2211 GCA_964561735.1 Hadarchaeota archaeon (SeqCode)
AGCCTTCCCTTGTGCACGACGGCGGCGAGTTTCATCTCGCGTATCATGTCGTAACAGTTGTTGCTCGGCCCACCATCGCAACCGAGCGCAACGTTGACTCCAGCGGCGAGCATCTCCGGCACCTTCGCGAAGCCAGACGCCAGTTTTAGATTGCTCGCCGGGCAGTGGCAAACCGTACTTCGAGTCCTGCGAAGGATCGCAAAATCTTCTGGAGGTATCCAAACCCCATGAGTGTAGATGACGTGCTCTCCGACTATGCCACAGTGTTCCATGAACTGCATCGGAGTCATCTTGAATTCCTTCCGCATGTAATCAATGTCCTGCTTGACTTCTCCGAGGTGGATAGTTATGCCCGTGCGGTGCTTGCGCGCCTGCTCCGCAATCTCTTTGTAGAATTCTGCTGTGCATGCACCAGGCGTCCTCGCCCCAAACCAGACGTGAATGCGATCGTCGGCTTTGCCGTGCCATTTTTTAATCATTTCCAGCGTCTGCTTCATCGTCGTCTCGCCATCCTCAGCCATGCCCTCGGGAATTACATCTTTTTGACCTGCATAGCCGCGGACGTTCATGAGCGACTTCGAAAGTGCCGCACGTATACCGGATGTTTCGACCACGCGCGCTATTTCATCGAAACCGTAGCGCCAGTGAAGGAGGCTCTCCACGAAAGTTGTCGTGCCGGATTTTATCATTTCCAAGATACAGAGTTCGGCGCTGAGCTTGCCCTCCTTTTTGGAGTACGTACCCTGCATCGGCAGGACGCGCTCTCGCAGCCATGGAACCAAAGATAGGTCATCTGCGCAGCCGCGAATCAAAGCCTGCGCCAGATGGACATGACAATCTACAAAGCCGGGAAGCACGAGTTTGTTTTCGCATTTTATTTCCACGTCGATCTTGTGCTTTTTCTTTATTTCGGAAGTTTTGCCGACATCAACTATCTCGTTACCCTCAACGACCACCGCCCCATCTCGCAATATTTCG
Source organism: Hadarchaeota archaeon (SeqCode) (assembly GCA_964561735.1). GTDB lineage: Archaea > Hadarchaeota > Hadarchaeia > Hadarchaeales > Hadarchaeaceae > DYFS01. The sequence goes on from CAZLQN010000157.1 coordinate 979, forward strand.
CGCCGCTTATTCATCGTCACAACGGTGGCGTGCGTCAGCGCAATATTTTTCATCGCATCGACCTATGGAAAGTATCCGTGGTGCTCTTTAATCCTTTCGCGAAATAGTAACTGGGGAAACCATGGAAATCCTGTTCTTGGGCCGCTCGAACGTCGGCAAATCGAGTGTTATCCGCAAGCTCACTAACAAGCGCGTGCCAGTCGGCAAGCGTCCTGGCGTGACACGAAAACCTTTGCGTCTCAAGCTCGGAGAACTCGAAATCATCGACATGCCAGGCTTTGGCTATATGGCCGGCATGAGCAGGGAAAAACAGGAAACCGTGAAAACAGGGATAGTGCGCTATGTCGAAAAAAATCGCGAAAACATTATTTTTGCATTAGAAGTGATCGACGCTCGCGCGTTCAGCCAGATTGTCGAGCGATGGGAGCGGCGCGAACAAGTGCCGGTGGATATCGAGATGTTTCAATTTTTACAGGAAATGGAACTTCACCCAATTGTAGTGGTAAACAAAATAGATTTGATTTATCCAGAAGAGCGCGACATGATGCTCGATGAAATATGTGAAAAACTGGGGCTACCGTCGCCATGGCGACAGTGGCTCGATACGATAGTACCGATTTCTGCTAAAAGTGGTGAGGGTATACAAGAGCTGAAAAAATTGGTCAAACAAAGGTTTAGCGAACTTGGGCAAGAGCGCCTACAAAAATACGTGAAGCAATCTTGATCTACTAAAAACATAAAAACGCTTAAAGACATTATAAGATGGTGATTCATTGGCTCGTGAATACAAACCAAAGGAAGGTATGGAATATCACATCCGCGTGAAACTTGGAGAGGTCGCCCGTTATGTGCTTTTGCCCGGCGACCCAGCGCGGACAGAAATAATTGCAAAGCGTTTTGATGAAGCAAAAGAAATAGCTTACAACCGCGAATTTCGCACGTTTACAGGCGAAGTTGAGGGTGTGCCGATTAGTGTGACATCCACGGGGATAGGCTGCCCCTCAACCGCGATCGCCATCGAAGAGCTTGCGAAATGTGGCGCCAACACTTTTATCCGTGTGGGTACTGCCGGAGCTGTCAGCCCCAAAGTCAAAACGGGTGAAGTTGTCATCGCTAACGCGGCGGTGCGGGAAGAAGGCACCTCCGTGCACTACGTGCCCCTCAACTATCCTGCGGTCGCTGATCTTGAAGTCACCAACGCTCTCGTTGAAGCGGCGAAACGCCTGAAGGTTA
>CAZLQN010000158.1:0-2209 GCA_964561735.1 Hadarchaeota archaeon (SeqCode)
CCTACCGCTATTTCGACGACAGCTTCACGTATTTGCCAAGCGTCAACGAGTCGCACGCGAAGATCATCGAAATTCAGAGAAAGAAGAGGGGCTGGAAGGGATTCGTCGTCCCGCAGGCCAACTGCACGACCATCGGTCTTGCGATGTCGCTGAAGCCAGTGCACGACAAGTTCGGGCTCGAGCGCGTGACCATGGCCTCGATGCAAGCTGTGTCCGGCGCTGGCTACGCTGCGGTCACGAAATGGGTGGAGCAGCGAAGGGCGCAGGGAGCGAGCCTACCGGAGGGGCTGAAAGAATTCGTCCCCGGCACATTCGAAGGCAACGTGATCCCTTACATAAAAGATGAGGAGGAAAAGGTCAGAAAGGAGACCGTCAAGCTTCTGGGCGAATTCGTCGGCGGCAAAATTCTGCCTGCGAAATTCAAGGTGGCGTGCAAGTGCAACCGCGTGCCGGTGTTCGACGGCCACACGGAGTCTGTTTTCATCCAGACCGTGAAAAAGTGCACGGTCGAGGAGCTGAAAGCGGCATGGAAGAGCTACCGGGGTGAGCCGCAGAAACTAGGGCTACCGACCGCGCCAAAACAGCCGATAGTGATAGTGGACGCCATCGATCGCCCGCAGCCGAGGTTCGACTCAAACGTGGAGGGTGGCATGGTGGCGGTAATCGGCGGCGTGGAGGCAAACGCTTTCGACAACGGCTTCCAGTACACCGTGCTTTCTCATAACATCGAGCTCGGCGCTGCGAAGGGTGCGGTGCTGGCGGCGGAGTACCTTTACAAAATTGGTTTGATCAAATGAACGCTGCCCTAAGCAGAGCTTTTGGCAGTTGTACGTGCTAGAACTTCCCTAACAGTTGTATGTGTGAGATGTGTAAATCTGGCTATGTCATGCTTTTTCTTCAGCCCGGCACATAAGGCTGCTTTTACCTTCGCTTCGTTCTCACGCGGCTTCGTCCTAACCGGCTGGATTTTAACAGTGGGCAAAAGCTGGCTGGCTAGTTCTTGGCCCATTTCCGTCAGTGAATACGTGGGTGGGTTCGATGCGCCTCTGACCATCAGTCCGCGAGCAATGAGCTGTCTAATCCTCCACCATATTGCCTCTGTTGATATTCCTAGAACCGCGGCCATATCCTTGCTCGTAAAACTGGATTGAAATTTGCTCGCCGCTACAAGAGAGATTTTCCAAGCTTCTGGCTTGTAGGACTCACAAACTTCATCCAACCTCCGTTGATGTGATTTCAATGCAATCCCGACATTCCGCAGCTTGAGCAAATTTTCTCTCCCTTTGATCGTCAGGTAGTACTTGTTACCATATCCCTTAATGTGATAGGTGAAAATGCTTGATGCTATATCAAACTTCTCTTTCAGAAGCTGCCGCATTCCTTCAACGAATGAGAAATCGCAGCTATGAAGTCTTGCTTCCTTTTTCCCCGTACGCGGGTCGCAGACAGAGCCCTCCATGGCGAATACTTCGGCCACGTAGACTCTCACTACACTTGTGGGGGATTTAGTTATCCACGCTGGTACTCTGTGAGGCTCATCGGATTTAGAAACATTGAGGCAACGGTACATAAAAATAGCTAAAGGCCTGCTTCCCACCTGGAGTAAAGTGGTAGATGTTTTATCCATCCAAACACGAACGCGCCTGATGCAAAATAGCTCATCTAGCAAACTTTTGAAATCACTTATTTTTGTCGGGTCTTTTTTCTGGCTAAAATTGACTGATGCCAAGTTCTTGTCAACAAATCCATCTGGCATCATCCCAACAAGCTTAGCAACTTTCTCGTTTGGAACAAAGGGTATTTTTATTGTAATGTCATTTTTGCTTCGCCCAGTCCCAAGCCTAACCTTGTCCCCATAATCCTCTTTCACAACAAACCACTTGGCAATGTCTTCCATTCTCAACTCGCAATACAAATTTTTTCACCCGAGAGGAAGAGGGTGACTACTTTTAAGGCAATTTTGGGGAGAGAGAGGTCACCGAAAGTAATTTATAAACTATTTAAAGGATGGCCAACTTTGCAGTAAAATTTGGACCGATAGCGGGGCGAGGAACTTCAGGGAAAGGCTTTCGCCACTCCCTTTTGAACCTCGGACTTCCCGCGCTCACGTTTTAGCATGAGCGTCTCCGGGTCCCTCAGGAGCGCCAAACTCACGGCTTGACGCCTTATGAGCTTCGCCCGTGGTTTTCCACGACCGGCGGGCACTCCT
>CAZLQN010000159.1:0-2178 GCA_964561735.1 Hadarchaeota archaeon (SeqCode)
TGCAAAGGGCAACACTATCATCAAAATGCCGGCGATTACCCCGAACCAGTTTATCCGCCGAACCACTTTGCGCCAATTTGTACGAGCCATAACGATCACCCAGACATCTCAAATTCTGCTGTTATTCCGTAGATGTCGATCGTGAAGCGCGCATTTTTAGGTTGGATTTGTGGTATGCTCCCATGTTGTATTACGTAGTTCGCTATGTAGTTCAGCCCATCTTGCGTGGGGGTACAAATTATGCTCAAAGTCTTTGTAGCGTGTGGCGGAAACTCTACTTCACCTACCAATTGTATAGAACCTATGCTCGTGCTATCGGAGTAACCCTCGCCCGAAATGCTTTTGATTTTAAATGAAAAACTTAGCGGAGAAGTAAATTGTGCGTTAATGATGAGGGTGTTGTTTGGCCCTTGCGTCGGCTCGCCTACAGAAAACATATTTTCTGAAAAATTCAGGTCCCCCATGTCCTTGAGCGGATTCGAACCGCTCATGATGGTTTCGACAGGGTTCCAGCCGTGCGCAGCGAACGCGGCCACGACCGGAACAATTATGAGACATAAAGAGAGCAGAGAGAGCAAGATGCCGAGGACTTTTTCCTTCTTCAAATGACCCCCACGCTATACAATTATCCCAAGTTAATAAATATCATCGCAAGCGCGCCCCCGGAATCCTTTAACCAGCGCTTTTTTTCCCGCCCTCCCGATCCTCTTGAGGCGCCTCTCCCTCCTCATCGCCTCGCTGCGCGTAGCAAAAGTTTCCCAGTAGACTAGCTTGAGCGGGCGCCTAGCCTTGGTGGAGCGCACCCTACCACCGTTATGCTGTTTCAGACGTTTTTTTAGGTCTGCGGTGCACCCAGTGTAAAATTTTTTGTCCTTCAGACTCTTCAAAATGTAAACGTAGATTGGCAATCAGACACCATGCTTTGGATTAATTGCGCTTTTGGCATAAATGCTATGTTGTGAGTTCACGGTCGCTTGTTTTCTCTTTATAAACTCCCTTCGCCCAAAAGCTTTGCACATAAAGTAAGCCTATTCCAACATTTTTATCGACTTTATGTGCAGACTTATTGGTGGAAGGTCATTTAAAAGGCGAAAACGCGCGGTAATTGATGCAGAGTAGCACCAACAGGAATTCTATTTTCAACCTCGCTTCTGCCAGAGTATCTTTCCTTGTACTTCAATTTGAATAATTCTATGATAAGGAATTTCGACATCTCCGTCTGGTGATGCGACGCGCATGAAGCTGTGTCCCAGCTCTATGATGTCCGCACCATTAATGATTCGGATGTTCTTGGGCGCCCCGCGGTGGACGATCGTGATTTTCGCATCCCGCAAGTCAAACTTAGAGTGCCACTTCAGTTTGTTGAGCGCTTCTCTTGGCCCCATCTGTATCAAACTCGCATCAGAGATAGGTGAATCGCGAAGCATTTAGAATGCACGCATGTGCGTTCTTTTCGACGTGTGGTCCATGGCCAGGGCAAATAATTTGCACATCCAGTTTGAGCAACCCCTCGATAGAATTGCGCAGTGCCGCGGCATCTCCAGTAGGCAGGTCCGTGCGCCCGACGCCATCGCTGAAAATAGTGTCTCCAGAGAACAAAAGGCGCTGCCTGGGCTCGTACAAACATGTGCTCCCCGCAGTATGACCAGGTGCGTGCAGCACTTTTAGAGTCAGCTCACCCAGCTCTATCTTGTCCCCCTCTTGCAGTTCCCTTGCCACACTTATCGGCTCGAGTTTTTCGCCGAACATATCAGCACATGTGACAACGCTATCGCCTTTACGCAGCATATTGGCTTCAAGCTCATGGATGGCGACTTTGCAATCAGCAGATCGAATGAAATCTATGTCGCCGCCGATGTGGTCGTAATGGCAATGGGTGTTTATGAGGAGTTCGATGTCGTTTGGCTTCAGATTGAATTTGCTCAAATTTTGCTTGACCGTTTCGAAATTCATCCCCGTGCCCGCGTCGATGAGTGCGATTGTTTTGTCGATGATCAAGTAGATGTTCGAATCAAAATTTTTGCCGCCAATTTGGTGGATTTTCATGCGGGTCACTTGTTGTGAACTACCACCCTTTAAAAAGGGTGGCTTCTGGGGTCGGACATTGAACGACACTACCAAGCTCGCTGGATGGCAATGCCCCAGTTACGGGCTGGCTCACGACAGCCCCTACCTTGG
>CAZLQN010000160.1:0-2173 GCA_964561735.1 Hadarchaeota archaeon (SeqCode)
TCCTGCAGACCGATGTATGCGGGCCGCAGGCAATAAACCAAGAGGGAAGGTTCATCGTGCACTGTATAATAGCCCCTTGTTATCCTCCTTATCTCTCCCCTCTTCAGGAGGTGGTTCGCGATGATGTACGCGTACTCTCGTTTGGGGACTAGGGCCGATATCGAACTTATGTTTGCAACTGGTGTCTTCCTGATGTACCCCCTGATTTTATCAACGTACTTACCGCTCATTTAACCTGCCTCCTGATGTACTCAAGGATGTCTTCGTTGGTCGGAATTGCTCCAAACAGTATGAGTGCTTTGAGTTCTCTCTCATCCACGGGCCCCATGTAGTTCTGTAAGAGCTTCACGAGATTGGGCTTCACTTTCTTGGTATCCCTCGCGTATCTGAGCAGGAAGAAGATGTCGTACAGATCCCGAATCTTCCTTCTCTTTAGATAAGCGTTGATTTTTTCAATTATCATCTCCTCTGGTGGCAGCGTAAAAACGTTGAACAAAATTCCCTCGTAGGTTTCATACTCCTTCACGACGCCTTCGGCACGTTTGAACAAGGCTTCGAACCCCACTTCAGTTCTACCGAAACTCAGCACGGAATAGATGGAATTCCTAGTCGTTCTTCTTTTGACGATTTGGAAGCCAGCTTTTTTCAGATCTTCAAAAAACGCGTTGATTTTTTGGGGATTCTTTTCAATGTAGGCGTCCACATCTTCCGAAAATCGGTTCCCTGAGTAGCAACGCCAGATCGCGGTTCCACCGTGTAGCACACCTCTCGGGAATGCCCTATATAGAATTTCCACTACGATGTCCTGCAATCTCGCGATTTTCTTGTGCCTTTCACGTCTCATTCTCCGATGTAATGGAACTCTTTTTTCTTCCAATATCGTCCCCCAAATAATGATCAACCTAACTTATAAATAACTATAAGTTTGGTTAATTTAATGCTTGGGGATTTTAGAGACCCGAACCCATCCGAGTGCGGATACCGTCCGGCCCGCCACCTACCGCCGCACGTATTTCTTCCAGCTCTGCCCCACGACTTGGATTCCGATGGCGATCAGGGCGATATCCATGAGGGTCAGGACTATCCCGTAAGCGGCCGCCCCCCAGTCAGCAGCGAGTTGGGTTCCGCTGGCCACGAGGAGCAGGATCCCGACCACGAGGATGCCGATTGATGGCAGGCTTCCTTGACCACACACGGCTCCCCCCGGCAAAGACCAAAAGGGCACCGGCCGCCAGGAGCCCTATCCCGACGATTAAAGCACAAGAAGTCCCCACAACATTCATTCCCTGGTTGATGAGGATGGCCCCCAACAACGACCAACACTATCCCAATCAGCATGACCGCGAATTGTTTCGGCGGCTCGGGGACGGGGGCGGGGCGTAAGCCACTTTAGCCGACATAGCTCGGGCGCTCCTTGTCCGGCTTGTACGGTTTCGGTAGGCTCGGAAGCGGGATAGGCGGGGGGATGTTGAGCGAGCGGGAGAGCACCGTGGCCTCGATGAGCGAAACGTTGGTTATGGATTGGAGCAGTTGGGGCGGTGGGGCCTGCCGCTTTTTGTAGTCGTTTTGGATTTTTTCAAGCTCACCCGGATTTCCAGATAAAATCGCCTGGCCCTTGAGGTTTATCTGCGCGATCGAGGGGGTGTAGCCGATCGTCACGACGAAGGGCACCGCCAGCTTCTCAGCCTTGGTCTCGACGCCGACGATGTTGACGTTGGTCGAAATGTGCACCCCGGCCGGAGCTGGCTTGCCGTGCTCCCAGAAGCGCTCGGCGGAGATGTAGCTGATGCTGACGCTCACGTGCAAGCTTAATCACCGCTTGATATTTGGTGGCTTTCCTATTAAACTTCGCATCAGACCGGGCCCCGAACCTAAAACCCAAAGCTAAATTAATCACTTTTCCAAGTTTAGGTGTGTCCCCATGAGGCCTGCTGGACCAGAGGAAGAGGTCATCTGCCCTAAATGCAGACGGTACGTGGGAACGTTTGAGCGGTGCCCTTATTGTGGTGCGAAGGTTCTTACACGACTATCGTTTCGCTTGCTCAAGTGGGGCGGGTTAACAGTAGCGATTTTGGGAATTCTTTTCTTGTACGTGGATCTTCACACCACCCGCTTCATCGTCAGGGAGCCACCGGTCATCGAGATAAGCGAGATATCGCCCGCGATGAATTTC
>CAZLQN010000161.1:0-2171 GCA_964561735.1 Hadarchaeota archaeon (SeqCode)
CAAAATATTGTGAAAAAGTTTTGCGTGCGGTTAAAAAAACAAAGTATGGTAAAAAGGCGTGCGTGATTGGAGAGGTCACCACCGAACACCCAAAAGAAGTTGTCATGAAAACTGTGGTGGGGGGAAGTCGATTGGTTGAATCGCCAATCGGCGACCCGGCCCCTCGCATCTGCTGAGCTTGAACTGGGCCCAAACATTTGGGAGTTCGAACTGGGGAGTTTATACCGGGGAGTTCGGACTGGGGGATCCGAACCGGAGATTCTTGCCAAACTTTATCGCTGCCACTACTGTAGCGATGGCAAAGATTTATAAGGACACGAAGGACATTAACGACATGAAGGACTAAAGCATTTAGGCGGATTACATGGTAGAAAAAATTCTTAGTTTGAAGGAAGCTGCGAAACTTCTCGGCTGTTCGGTGCGTACACTCCAGCGTCGACATCAAGCTGGTGATCTTAGATGTGTTTTTACACCTGGTGGAAGAAGGCGCATTCCCGAAACCGAAATTCTCAGGCTTAAAAAGGAGATGGGTCTCGAACCAACCCTCACACTAAGGACAGAAACGACAAAAATGCCAGTAAGGACAAGACTGGAAAAAAAGATTATTTTGCGCGAAAAACCACCTGTAAGCAAGGAAGAAGCCAAAGAGCCTGAACCCAAACCTGCTATAACACTCCCTCCACAAGCGCTCTCTGACTTTGAAATCATTGAAAAGATGAAGCCGGAGAGTCTACCTATGCGAAAAGCGTTCAACGACCTGCTCGCTACCGCAGCTATGCTCGAAACTTTCACATCAAAACAACTCCTCGAACGGTCGAACTACTCAGAACAAACTATCAAAAACTTCTGCGACCACCTCGTAACCTCAAATCTCGCTTCTCTTGAAAACGACCGCTATACGTTGAAAGTGAGGTTAGTCAGATGAATAACATTCTTCCTCCTCCTGTCTGGCCAAACGAAGACCCCTTTTTGCTCGTGGCACCCATGAGGCCCGATACTTACGTTCGTATTCAGCCCGATGAAATTGCGGCCCTTAAACGAGCGATCTCGAACGGGAGGGTCGCGGTGATAACAGGCCCCCTCGGTATCGGAAAAACATCTCTGTGCAAGTACATCGTGGACGAGCTCATGAACGAGAGTCTCCGCACGAGTGACGTCTCCCAGCAGATCGTGCCTGTCTATCTGAGCGGGGCCGCGTACAGAGAGACTGATGATTTCTTAAAAGGGATAATAAAGGGGCTTGCGCTCGATGCCGGCAAGGATCGCGTTACGCTCTTCAACAGCCTAACGTCTTGGCCAAATGAGCATAAAGAGAAGCTGGCGGCGGTCATAGACGACGCGAGCGAAAGTGGGGCCAACGTTGATGAATTGGGTGAATTTTTGCGTGCACTTGCCGATGTTGAGAATATCGCAATCGTGCTGAACGGCGAGCCAAAGCGCATGAAAAAGTTCCTTGACCTCAATCCTCCGTTGCGGGATCGCATCCAGATTGAAATCGAGCTCAGACGAATGACCCGCGATGAATTAAAAGAAATGATAACGAAGCGTGCGAAAACTCATGGTGTTGAAGATCTCATAAGCGCGGACGCGTTTGACGAGCTTTATAAACTGTCGAAGGGCGTGCCCAGGGCTGCTCTCAAAGCTGCAAGCAAAGCATTTGAGCTGGCTAGGAAAGAGGGCAAAAAAATCGACAAAAAGCTCGTTAGGCGGGCAAACCGCGTGAGTTTCTGGGCGCGGTTGTTCCGAAGATAAGATTTATTAGCGTTTCCATTTGATGGAAACTAGGGAGAAGATGCCCGAAACTGAGCTCACCAAAGCAGAAAAATGGTTGAAAGAAGACCGTCTGGCACGTCTGCTGCTGGAGAAATCGCGGCTAAACCCAAAAGTGTTCAAAACCATGCTTCTCTATTACTGGGGCGGCGGCGTTCCATTTGAGGAACTTGCCAAAAAAATGCACGTACAAAAACCGGGGGCATGGAAAAGATGGCAGCGGGGCCGCGATGCTGTTTTACGCTCCTTTTACACCCTCGAGCTAGCCATGTATGCGGGAGTTCTCGAACCTGATATCGCGGACATCGTGTCCCAAGACTTGCAGGACTACGCATCGCTCGCTCGCGAAGAGGGCGGATTAGAAGAGATTCAAAACCGTATTGAAGAGCGCCTCGTGAAGA
>CAZLQN010000162.1:0-2165 GCA_964561735.1 Hadarchaeota archaeon (SeqCode)
GTCCCCTTCCAGCGCCCAAGCCGCATCCGGCACCGCGGGAAGCCGGTCACGCCGTTCAAGATCAAGAAGGCGAGGAGTAGAAAGTAACTTGAGCCAAGCTAAAAAAGCGCTTACTTATGGCCCATCCCCAACCTACGGCAAAACTCAGCATAAGTTTGTGCGTCGAGGTTGAAGCCTTCAGCGACGATTTTATCCAGCAGCGTTTTCGCATCCCCCTCACTCACCAAGCGCGCCCATACCGCGTCCAAGAGCACCGCAATCGTCCCCAAACAGGTGATGCCATGGATCTCGGCCACTCGCCGGCCCGCTTGATCATCCATCAACAGGGGTTCGCGCAAATCGTGAGCTAGGACAATCGCCTCGGCTTCCCCCCGGTGTATGGGAGCTATTTTTGTAAGCGCCTCGACGGTTCGCAGTTGTCTGGCGGTAAGTTTTTTCACCCGCAACCAAGCTTCGGACTCTTTGATCACGTTTTCAATCGCCAATGCATCTGCCATGCCACGCATTTTGCCCTTGGAGATTTCATCGAGTGCGGCCGGCGGCAGTACAACTTCTCGATAAAGTTTTTTTAGCAGGTGGAGGGAACCCACTTTAGCGAGGTAGATGAGTGGGCCGGCGTTTGAGACAATCATCGGTTAAGCCCTTTTGCCGTATTTTTTCGCTAGAAACTCGATGTCCTTTTTCAGATCATCAGCGGAGTAGGGGATGAGGACACGTTCCCTTTTCATCAACTCTATCATATCGAACAGTGAAATGCCGCACATCTCGGCCGCTTTCCACGTGGTCACTTTGCCCTCCCTCAATAGCTGCAACGCCTTCTCCTTTTCATACTCCCTCAAACCCCTGTCGAGCAGCCTTCTAACTACCTCCGATCTATCGGCTTTCACCTCGGCTGTTATTCCCTCTAGCTTTTTCAGAAATTCCTCATCGACTCTTGCCCCAACCATGGTCACGTCAACACCCCGTGATTAAATCAACCAACAAACTATTTAAATGTTTGCAATTGCAACGATTGAAAACAAAATCGTCCTCGAGGGGTCCGAGCTGGGAGCCGACCACCTCAAGCACATGATGCCTATGGCGAAAGAGCTTGTAGCTTCGAAGGCAGCGCCCAAGCGCATCCGGCACCGCGGGAGACTGACCCAACCGATCCTAGAGGGAAACATCCAAGGCCTCGTGATCGGCGTGATATATAGCGCGGCCACCGGATGAGTTCCGCAACCAAACGGCGAAGTCTTTCCCCCACCAATGAACTACTAAGCCTCGTTGCATGGGGCCATTTTTGCCCACCCCATTTACCTAATTTTGTCAATAATTTACCAAAAGCTATTTATATGCCTTGCCTTGTAAATAGTTTACAAATGGTGATTCCGTGGCGTCGGTAGACAAACACTTGGAAATTATGAGGATCAAGAGAGAAGGGGCTTGCACCGAACTCAAGGCGGGCAGGCTATCGAACTTCGCAGACCTGATTTTCAAAGCAGCAGAACAGGCAGTAGAGGCCTTGCTATCGCTTGAAGTTGTCGGTGAGAAACACTCACGTCTCCAAGTTAGGGAGTTTCTACGAGAAAAGTATCCGGCCCTCGTAGAAAAATACGACTCGCTCTATGCGATTTACCAAGAGCTCGGTTATCCGCCGGCGGAAGATGGCGAGAAAGCCGAAAAAGCAAAGGAGATCGCCGAGCAGCTCATGGGGAAATGCCTGGATGAGCTCGGGAGGCGGGAAAAATGATCCCGCCAGAACTGAAGGGCGAACTCGAGGAGTTTGTTTCGAGAATTAAAATGCTTCCAGGACTCGAACACATCATTGTTTACGGTAGCGTGGCACGTGGGAAATACACCGACGACTCAGATATAGATGTTCTAGTTCTGTTTGCGGACAAGAAATCTGAAAAGAAAAATGCACCAAAGGTAAAAAACGCAGCAGCCGAAATCAAGGGTAGGCTGCCGATCCTCCCATCTGTTTACAACAGAACAACGCTCAAAAAAGGCGACCCAGATTTTTTCAGGGGGGTTTTCAGGGAAGGTGTGATCGTATTCTCGAGGGAAATGCGGGAAATCCCGATCAGAGAAGCGTTGTCCGCGAAGCCCTTCTGCATTTTCACCTATTTCGTGGAGCATCTGGACGCGACCAAGAAGAGCAGACTCTCGCACGCTTTGCTAGG
>CAZLQN010000163.1:0-2141 GCA_964561735.1 Hadarchaeota archaeon (SeqCode)
ACATCCTGTCGATTCTACTCTTAGCTATGCTTTTTGTGGGCGTTTTGGGTCTAGGTGTTGTTGGTGTTGCTCTTGCTTACCTCCTTGCAGCAGTTGTAATCGGTTTTTTTAGTCTAGCTTTTTTCATCGGGAGGTACCCGCATGTGTTTCAGGAAAAAACCTCAGTTACTAGGCCACTCCTTAAAAAACTATTTGTGTTTGCGCTACCGCTCCTTGTAGGAGGGGTGGCGGGCTTGATCATCAGCTACACCGATACCATAATGATCACCATACTCCGCACCCTACCCGAGGTGGGCTTTTATCAGGCGGCACAACCAACAGCTCGCATTCTTTGGTACTTCCCAACGGCTTTAACGGTGGTTCTCTTTCCCATGATCTCCGAGCTCTGGGCGAGACGGGAGAGAAAGTTGCTAGGGGGAGCGCTTCACTTTCTAACCAAGTTCTCATTCATCCTAATCATGCCTGCCGCTTTCATTTTCATAGCCTTTCCAGAGATAGTGATCAATCTCCTATTCGGTCCAGGTTACCTCGCGGGGGCCACGACGCTTCAAATCCTAAGCGTGGTCGCAATCATCTACGCGCCGTACGTAATCCTTGCATATGCTGTAGCGGGCATGGGTAGACCAGTTGTCATCACAAAAGTTGTTGCATTCATGGCGTGCTTCAACATGGTCGGGAACCTTGCCCTGATCCCTCCCTATGGCATTGAAGGCGCAGCGGTGGCAACTTTTGTATCCCACCTATTCGGCCTTGCCCTGCTGTTTTACTATGCGAGGAAGTTCATTAGGTTCACCGTACCATCTTCATCCCTCCTCAAAACAGCGATTGGAGGGGTGCTCGCGCTGCTCCTCATCTTCGGCCTCAAATCTATTTTGGCTCTACCCGTTTGGCCTGAGGCGATAATTATAATAGTGCTTGCGTTTGCGTTCTACACGGCATGGATTTTAGTAACAAAAGCGATAACAAGAGAGGATCTGAAGTTGATAAAGGAGATTATACCGATGCCAAGATGGCTTGTCAGAGTGGCAGAAAAAATCATTAGAGAATAAGTGCTTACGCACTCGCCCATTGTGACCTGTGTTGCCTCATATAAAGTAGTCCCTCTTTGACTCCTAATGGCCTTACACCAAGTTCTTTTTCCATCTTTTCGGTAACGTAACACGTATTTCTTGGTCTCGGTGCAGGGAATTTAAAAAAATCACTTTTGACCCGTTTGATTAAAGTTTTGTCAAGCCCGAAGACATCCGCAGTTTTTAGTGCCAACTCATAGGTGGATATGCAGCCCTTCCCTGCTATATGGTAAATCCCTACTTTATCCCGCTTCACGATTGCCCAGAGAGCATCCGCGCAGTTGTCCGCGAGTAGGTGGTTGTTGTAGACATCGTCGACCACGTGTATTGTTTCCCCTTTCGTTAGCTTTGATAACAACCAAGTAACAGGATTTTGTCTTTCGCCAGGGTTGTTCCATCCATACATGGTCATCAGCCTAGCTACAGTGTGTTTTGCCCCATTCTTTCGGACAAGGGTTTCAGCTTCCAGCTTTGTTTTGCCGTAATAGTTGATAGGATTTGGTTCATCTTCTTCAGAGTAAGGGGCGTGCTCTCCATCAAACACAGCATTAGTCGAAGTGAAGATCATCTTCGTACCGTTTTTATCGCAGGCATCCAGCAGATTCGCTGTTCCCACAACATTAACGCGCCATACTTCCTCTTTGTGTGTTTCGCAGTAATCAACGTTTGCTACCGCTGCTGTGTGTATTAAAACTTCGGGTTTTATCTCGTCAAAAACTTCAAAAACCCGAGTTTTATCAGTTATATCAATTTGTATGAAGCGTGCGCGTTCTGTGATCATAGCATTTTTATTGTATGACGCTGCCACTTCGAACTCTTTTGGAGCCGTGCGCACGAGAGTAGACCCAAGGAGCCCAGTTCCCCCCGTCACAAATATTTTGCACGGCACTCTTTTCCCCACTCTTAGTTAAAAACCAAGCTTGTTTTCGTGGGCCAACCTATTTGCCCTAGAATATGTTTTGAATGTGCCAGCATCGGTCCAAGGGCCTTTTATTATGCTGAATGTCATCAACCCCTTCTTGACATACGCATTATTCACGTCGGTTATCTCGTATTCCCCCCTCGCAGAGG
>CAZLQN010000164.1:0-2118 GCA_964561735.1 Hadarchaeota archaeon (SeqCode)
ACTGCTGGCCCTAAAATTTTTTTCATGCTAATCGACTTCAACCCATTGATGTGCACTACACCTTGACGATTTAAATTTCTAAGTTAAAGCGGTTTCCTCGGCGGGTTTAGATCATTCGCGTGAAAGCTTTGCCAAAATCTTCTAAACCAAGTTCTGTGTAGTAAAAACGGTGATTCTCATGCACGAATGGGCTCTAGCCGAAGCGATGATTTCCACAATACTCAATGTGGCGAAAGAAAAAGGTGCTAAAGAAATTGTTGAAGCAAAAATAAAAATAGGCAGCCTACAACAGATTGAGGTTGACGTGCTCACCTTCGCTTTTCGAGAACTCGTTAAGAACACCCTTCTAGAAAAAACCAAAATCGAGCTAAAGCTAGAGGAGGCTTGCTTCAAATGCAGGGTTTGCGGGTTCGGGTGGGAGTTCAGCGATGTAATGAGTTCGCTTGAGGGAGATGAGTCTGAGGCCATACACCTTGTCCCCGATTTGGTTCATGCATTCATCCGCTGTCCACGCTGCGGTAGCCCAGATTTTGAAGTTGCAGGGGGAAGAGGAGTATGGGTAGAGCACATAAAAATTTCAAAATGAGAGCGCCAGACCCACGTTTGGCGATAATTGATGAAAGGTTAAAAGACATCAAGAGGATCCTCGTAGTAGTAAGTGGGAAAGGTGGAGTTGGTAAGAGCCTAATAGCCACCACACTTTCTCTCATGCTCACGAAACGCGGCCGCAGTGTGGGTTTATTGGATTTGGACTTTCATGGGCCCTCATGCCACGTCATCTTAGGTGCGAGGGGCGCGATGCCAACAGAGGAGAAGGGCATAATCCCGCCGAAGGTTCATGGAATAAAGTTCATGTCCGTGGTCTACTACGTCGGCGATGAACCTCTGCCATTAAGGGGCACAGAGATCTCCGATGCTTTCACGGAGCTGCTGGCAATAACCAAGTGGGGCCGGATTGATTACTTAATCGTGGATGCCCCTCCCGGGATGGGTGAAGAAGTTCTAGACGTCATCCGCCTGATGAAAAGGAGCGAGTTCCTCATTGTAACCACACCTTCCAGTCTAGCATTGAAAACCGTATCAAGGCTCACGAGATTGCTTCTGGAGCTGAAGGCCCCAATCTTGGGGGTAGTCGAAAACATGCGCATCACTGAAACGAAACTCGTTGAAGAACACGCTAAAAAGTTTGGCATCAAATATCTCGGCCCCATACTTTTCGATCATAATCTTGAGGAATGTCTTAGCAATCCTAAAAAACTTTTAGGAACAAAATTTGCTCACCACCTGAGAAACATCGCTGAAGAAACCTCATAAAATTCTTTTATTCGAAAATTGGAATTTGGGTTAGATTTAATACAGGCAGAAGCAAAAACTACTTCACTATAGCACGCTAAGATTGTGGTCGTTTGAAATTAGATAAATTCTTGGAACGGCTCAATAACCTCAAGCGCATCCCACGCACGGGCTGGCTGCTCTGCAACGTCCCGCTCAGCGAGGTCGAGGATGTGGCGCAACACTCGTTTGATGTTGCGGCGGTCACGCTTCTGCTAGTTGACGAGCTCGAGCGCTTGGGCACGAAGTTGAACCGGAATCGAGCGCTCAGCATGGCGGTCTTGCACGATTGGGCTGAGGTATTGGTTGGCGACTTCCCTTACCCCGGGCTGAAATATCTTGGACCCACGGGCACAAAGAAGCGGATAGAGCGAGGAGCTTTGGAAGACCTCCTGCGGGGACTGCCGAGCGAGAAAAAGTACCTAAAGCTGTGGCAGGAGTACAGCGAGAAGAGCACCCCCGAGGCAAAGCTCGTGCACGCTGCCGACTACCTCTCGATGCTCGTGCAGGCGATCAAGTACCGCGAGCGAGGCAACCGATCGCGCGAGCTAGACGAACTCTGGCGCGCAGTCTGCGAGGACCTAAAGCCGTATGTTAGAGAACTTCCGGTAGTGAAGGGGCTGATCACAGAATTGCAGAAGCGCTATTCTGGCACCCCCTAATGCCACCGTCCCGTTGGTTTAACTCTGGCGCCGAAGTATCTTGATCATCCTCTCGGTGGCCCTCGCGAGCATTATATCGTAGTCCTTTATCAAGTCATAGTCTGATAAATCTGAGGGCTCAATC
>CAZLQN010000165.1:0-2117 GCA_964561735.1 Hadarchaeota archaeon (SeqCode)
AAAGAGGAGAGGAAGCGGACTGGGAAAGCATCGAAAGGAACGTCAAAAAAGAAAGGAACGATTTGATGATTTCCCGTTTATCGTTGTAACATTTTTCTCGGCGTAGGTGTCAAGTCTTGAAAGTTACGTTGCCCTTCGGCACGTTTGGTATGGGTTCGCCGTGACTGGTCAGGTTGATCAGATTTGCGCCGAGTTCACCTGCTAGCCAAGCCAAGAGCTCTCTGCATATTTTGAGTTTGATGAGTTTTCGTTTGACATCTTTGTCGCCGGAATGCCTGCCGATCTTCGAGCCTAGGTCCATCCCGGCGAGGTATATCTTACTTGCCCCGAGCTCGTGAGCTATAAATGCAGCCCGGTCACCATCCGTGAAGCCTCCAAAGTTGTATAGCTTGCCGAAGGGTTCTACTTGGGTCGTACCGACGACGCGCTCCTTGAGCTTGGGAACTATCTTACGTATTTGTGCAATATTGTCGCCGTGAGCGTGGACGACTATCCAAGACCCTCGTTGCCAAGCCTCGAGTTGATCCTTCACAACGCCATCTAGGTCGGTGACGATGATTTTAGGGTTGCGGTACTCGAGCACGGCGGAGGTAGCGCCGTCTGCAGCTATCAATGTTTTGTTCAGGAAGCCAGCCCGTTCGAGTTTCTCGATGTCGTCGTCGAGCGACGGACCGGCGCCGAGCACGATGCACTCTTTTTCTTTGACCAAGCTCGTCAGCTTTTCGATCTCTGGTTTCGGCAAGATGTCGTTCAGGATTTTTGCAGCTGCTTCATCCGCCGCTATGTCTAAATTCAACCGCCTCACGATTCCATCATACCACGGACGCCAGAGTTCCCAGCGCATGTGCTCAACCCACTACTTCCAACGAGATTTCTTTCCCTCTATGATTGTAAGCTTTCCACGAGTGCTCGTTGTATGGGGCGGCGGCGATGATGTGCACTCGCCCGTGCTTTGCAAAAAGCGCGAGGTCTTCACCCGAGGGCGAGGCGTTGGGTGAGGGATGGCTGTGCACGGTACCGCAGGCGGTTGGGTCGATGGGCATCATGTGGAGTTTGAGCACAGCTGATCGGCCTGAGGAAATTGTACCGGGCAGTAGAAGCACTTCTTTGACCGTGTCTCCGGTAGCGCGTAGCACCCCTGCGAATTCTTTGGGATGGCTTGAGCGGGAAGCACCTAGAATAAACTCCAGAGCTTCCTTGTCGATGCGGGAAATTTGTTTCATAGCTCAGCACTCGCAACACGCCATGCTCAAATGAGTTTCCCATACGTGGTTTCATAGGAGGAAAGAACTTCCTGCCATGTTTCCTCGACGCTCGAGTAAATGTTGCTTTCGTACATGGAAATTCGGAAGAGGTTTCCAGTTGGATCGGCGAAGACCCAGCCTTCATTTTGGAGATACACCTTCGTCCAAGCGTGCCCAACTATATACTTGTTGTCCGGCGTTATCCCCGCGATTTCGATGAACGGCGGAGACACTTGCTCAAAAATCAAGAATCCGTCCACGCGCTTGGCAGGTATCCCAGCTGTCCTAGCAAGGGCGAGGTACAGGTTGGCCTTGTCGAGGCACTTCCCTTGCCTTGTGTCGAGGACCTCCTCGGACGTGAACCAGCCGAGGGGAGGCGGTATAGGATACGTGATGTTTTCATAGACCCATCTGCAGAGGTTTTCGGCGAGCTTGTTGTCACCTACCATCTGGCGCATATCCGACACGATTTGGTTTACCCTGGGAGTATCGGTGATGACGTACTGGGTGCCGAGCAAGAAGTAAGCGTGGTTCGCTGGGATCTCAGCGCCGCCCCGAATCAAGTTGCCCACAGGCGCCGGGGCAAACACTAAATTATCTGGCAATTCCCCGTGTTCGTTATAAAATGAGATGATCCTGAGAAACGTGAATAGGGCATCTCTGGACCTAAGGTTTCCGATGGCGCTGCTTATGGTGCCAGGTGCCTTTCCTGACGATTCTATTTGGCCATGGATCGCTCGTGCTAGAGCGACGTAGTTGTCCTTCATCAGCGTTTTTAGAAAAGCATCCCATTCGCCGCTCTCGTTGTCAGGAGGAAAGACCGGGATCGGTTGGGTGCCTGAGAGGAGAGGAGCACCGCTGTTTTCGGCTAAA
>CAZLQN010000166.1:0-2095 GCA_964561735.1 Hadarchaeota archaeon (SeqCode)
AGTTTATTAAACGACATCCTAAACCCTCTCCCCGACCAGCCTCTTCCGCCTGACCGACCACCTCACCCTGTCCCCCGGCTTCAGCCCGAGCTCCCTGACCAAATGCGTTGGAACCGTCAGGAAAAATTTATCGTGCACAACGACAACGCCCTTCGGGAGGCGCATGCCGAGCTTTTCCTCCAGCCCCCTCCACGCCCTCCTGACCGTTACCTCCGTGACCCCCGCCGCCCTAGCTATCTCCCCTTGCCCGATGCGCTCGCCCTCAAGCCTCGTCGCTCCGAAAACGCACGCGGCGGCAACGCTCCTCGGCTTCTTTCCCGAGGCGACCCCGAGTTTCACGGCTTTTCCGAGCAGCTCCACGGCCCTCGATTCCACCTCGGGGGGGAGCTGGAGTTTTGCGGCTATCGCCCGGCACTCCTCCAGCAGGCGGCCGTAGAGCTTATCGCCCTCAAAGCGTTTGATCGTCATTCCAATCAACTAACATAGGGGCGTTTTGTAAATGCGGGTTTTTCGGCTTTAATTTAACTTTAGCATACCCCTCAAGCCGTTTCGCCATCGCCTTGTTCGCTGTTTCGCGATAACGGAATGAGCAATCGCCCAACAATTTTTCCATCTTGCCCACGATATCCTCCCTCTCTTCCGATTTCCCCCATATTTCATAAATTTCTTCTTTAGAGGGATAATGTCCAATTTTTCTCTCCACGACTTTTCTAAAGAGCCCCCAACCGAAAGTGTGATCAAATCTTATGAACTCTATCACTTGGGCAAGCCTTTTCATGAGATTTTTCGCTTCCCCTACATAAAGAAGACGATTGTTGATATCTGCATAAATTGCGTACACGCCCGGCTTCTCGGGTAATCCCTAACGTTCAGCGGATTCAACTGTTTTGGCCTATCCTTTTCAAGCTTTTCAACTTCTTTGTCTAATTCTTCCACATCCATAAATTTCACCAAAAGTTAACTGTTGGGTTCTGTAAAAAAGTTTGCTACGAGTAAAAGGGGGCTTAAATAGACAGGGGCAGACGGGTTAGGCGGTGATCAAACGGATGCGAAAAAACGAGAAGACCCAAGTCACGAGCACTACTCGCCAGCATTCCGGGTTCTTATGGAGTTCGCCGAAGAGCGCGGGTTGATTGGAGGGGAAAAAGCGGCAAGACCTAAAGGAAAAAGTGGGACTGAAAAAGCGGCAACAGAACTTGGGATTTACAGAGAGTTCATCGAGCACATAGAACCACATGTTCGTGCTGATAACTCTGGCGAGAAAGAAGTAGAGTGGAACGATGTTGTTTTCGAGTTCTTCATGAAGTTGGGCAAAAGACGTGGCTGTACTGTTGAGACGAACTGGAAAGTACAGGAGAAGTTCAATAAGGGATACTTCGACAGCTGGCGCAAGGAATACCAAAGCAGACCCCACGAATATTTGGCGGATCTGTGCGGCTGGAAGCGGGAGGGTAACAAGTACTGGCTTGATTTCATAGTTGAGGTGGAATGGCTCCCCCAACGGCCGACTGAAGATTTAGATGAAGATTTTTACAAGCTGTTGGATATCAAAGCTCACACGAAAATCGGCGTTGGTGGCTGTTCATTAGAGGGGGAAAAACAACTCCGCAGAGATGAGGTTGGACAACTTTTGGACATGGTCAGTCGGCTTATTCAGAATTCACCATGGGAGACTAAAAACGAGAACTACCTGTTCATTTTCATGGACAACTTCTCCGAGCATGGGGCTGGTGTTTCTGGCCACCTTCTGTCCGGCGATGGGAAGGCACGAAGAGAGCTGGCCTTTCACGAATATTGCAGTTTTTAAGAATTATGTAGTGGAACACAGGAAGGGCCCCCGCCCAAAGACTCGGCGGGAATGATAAAAAACCCGCGCTACTTCGACTTCCCGAGCTCCTTCCTGAGGAGCCGCTCCACGAGCTCCCCGAGGGTGGTGTCGTTCTTCACCGCGTACACCTTCGCCTCCTTCCAGAGCTCCCCGTCGATCCTGATGCTCGTGACCACGTCCTTTCCCATCGCCAATCCCCGCGATACACTCGATTTTGTAGTATTTAAATATAGTAGTAAGATTTATATATTACTTGTAGCATATAAT
>CAZLQN010000167.1:0-2043 GCA_964561735.1 Hadarchaeota archaeon (SeqCode)
AGGATTTTGTCTATCTTCGAGGTATCCATCTTGTCTAGTTCTTCCATAATAAAAATTCCTGCATTGTTAACAAGAATATCAATCTTCCCGAATTTTTCTTTTGTCTTTCTTACGGCCCCTATTATCTCTTCTTCATCGGTTATATCCAACTTCAAAGCCAAACCTTCGCCGCCAGCTCCCTCAATCTCTTTTACTACTTTCTCACAATCTTCTTTATCAAGATCTGCAACAACGACCTTTGCACCGTCTCTTGCTAACCTCACAGCAATTGCTTTTCCAATTCCCCTCCTTGCGCCTGTTACTATAGCAACTTTACCTGCAAGATCATATTTGTTCATTTACTTCACCTACTTGGTTAGGTTTTGTTTCGTATTCATGCATTTGTGAATATCCAACTATTTAACGGTTTTGGCGGTGAAGTTACAAGGAATTTGCCTCAAAAAGAGCTGGAATACGCACATAAACACAGCTTAATAAAAGCTCGTATTCCAAAATAAGCCATTATTCAAACAGTCTAAATGTGCCAGAATATTACTTCTTGTCAAAGCGCGGAAGGGATAGGGGGCATGCAAAAACGCAATCTTTGCAACCCATGCACTTCATCGGATTTACTTTTACCCACCAAGTTTCCTTATCTTTGGTCACGGCCTCTTTGGCGCAGGCAGCAACGCATAGGGCTCCTCGCAGTGCTTGTAGTTGATCGCCTCAAATCCCATTTTTCCCTCATCAAACAAAACGCGAACGCTGGATTTCTCGAGGTCGATGACGCCGAAATGCTCGAAGGCGCAAGCCATTTCGCAGTATCGGCAACCCGTGCATCGCTCCGGGTCGAAAATCAAAACCGCTGTTGGGTGATGGATTTTTGCAATTTTTTACCTCCAGCCATCAAAGCGGGGTTTGAGCGAATGAGGTTTAATACCTTGCCGTTCGGAGTTCGTACGGGGTGGGTATGAAGGTAAAAGTTCGACTTTGGGGCATCTTTCAGGAGCTCGCTGGCGGAGGGCGTGAGCTTTCTGTGGATATGCCCGAACGTGCAACAGTCGGAAATTTGATTGGCCAGCTCATCAGTCGCCATGGTAAGCGATTTGAGGAGGGGTTATTCGAGCCGGGCACTAAAGAGGTCAAGCCCTACATCAAACTTTTGTTGAATGGTAACGGCACCACGCTGAAAGCCAAGCTCCGGGATGGAGACGTTGTGGCGATTTTCCCACCGGTCGGGGGCGGCTAGTTGGCCAAGGAGACCGTCCACGAACCCCAAGTAAGTGATGAAATGTTCAAATCGGTCTACATAACGGCCAAAGATGAACGTGAAGCAGAGAAAATAGCCATAACATTGGTGAAGGAGAGATTGGCGGCATGCGTCAACATATTCCCGATAAAATCTATCTACCGCTGGAAAGGAGAAATTCAAAGAGAAAAAGAGGTTGCGATGCTCGTTAAAACGAAAGATAAATTGATCAATAAAATTATCAAAAGAGTGAAGGAGTTACATTCTTACAAAGTTCCGTGCATAGTTTCGTTGCCAATAGAAAAAGGTTATACCGAATTTCTGAAGTGGATTGATGAATCGACAAAATGAAAAAAGGAAGGACCTAAAAACATAAAGGAGAAGTAAGTTCACCATTATGAAAGGATCGACAGGTTGGGAGTCAATTGGCAATCACCGTTAAGTTCTTCGCGAGTTTCCGTGAGATCGTTGGGAAGAGCCAGGGCAGCATGCCTGTGACCAAAGATGTCAGAGCCTTGCTGGATAAGCTCGTCGAGGAAATCGGGCCAAAGCTTAACGAACAATTCTATGAGCCTGGAACCCACAAGCTGCGCGATACGGTGAATATCCTAGTGAACGGGCGAGGCATTAGCTTGTTAAATGGTCTGGAAACCCCCCTTAAGGATGGTGATACCGTTGCGATATTCCCGCCGGTTTCCGGGGGTAAACAGTTAACCCCCGAGGAACTCGAGCGCTATGATCGCCAAATTCTCATCAAGGATTTTGGAGGGGCCGGGCAACAGAAACTAAAGGACTCCCACGTGACGGTCGCGGGG
>CAZLQN010000168.1:0-2024 GCA_964561735.1 Hadarchaeota archaeon (SeqCode)
CACGAAGCGGAAGAAGCTCGATGAGATAACCACAGCGTTAACAAGCGTCATCAGGGCGCGCGGCAAGAAGTTGGTTCTTATGAATGTGCCGGAGTCGAAATTGGCAGCGATCAAGCGTATAATGCCAGGCATGGCTGGTCCGACTGTCTCGCGGGTCGAGTCTGCGAAGCCGATGCTCGCGGTGCAGGCGGTGGTCGATGCCGACAAAGTCTACGAGATTGTACAGAAGGCGAAGGAGGCGGGCGCGCGCGACATATTGGTGGTGCCAATCGAGCGCATTCTGCCATGATTATGCGTGTCGGGTGAAAAAATGCAGGTGATACCAAGTGTCGACATCATGCGAGGGCGATGCGTGCAGTTAGTTGGAGGTAGGCTGGGCACGGGAAAGGAGTATGGTGATCCGGTTGAGGTCGCTCAGCGCTGGGTCTCTGAGGGAGCGAGATGCCTGCACATCATCGATTTGGATGCGACGATGGGGACTGGCGATAACTTCGAGCGAGTAGCCGAGGTGCTCGCGAGCGTCCGCGTCGATACGCAGGTCGGCGGAGGAATAAGGACGGTTGAGCGTGCGTGCGAGTTGTTGGGGATAGGTGCGACTCGTGTGATACTTGGCACTGCTGCAATGAAGAATCCAAAGATGGTGGGGGAACTGGTGAAGCTGGCTGGTGGCGCGCGAGTCGTTGTGGCACTCGATGCAAAATCAGGAAAAGTTGTGATTGAAGGTTGGCGCACTCAGACAGAGAAAACTGTGCTGGAATTCGCGAAGGAGTTCGAGAGGATGGGCGTCGGAGCCCTGCTCTTCACAAGCGTGGACATCGAGGGCAAGATGGCTGGCATCGCGGCGGGTGAGATAAGGAAACTTGTCAGCGCGGTCGAAATTCCAGTGCTCGCCTCGGGTGGTGTGGGTTCGCTCGGCGATGTGCGCGTGGCGAGGGAGGCTGGGGCAGCTGGCCTCGTCGTTGGTATGGCGTTATACGAGGGCAAATTTACGTTGAAGCAGGCGATGGAGGTAGGCGGAAATGAGAATTGGTGACGTAAAGAGAAAAACGAAGGAGACGACGGTCGAGGCGAGAATAAACCTCGATGGCGTTGGCAAGATCAGCGTCGACACCAACACAAAGTTCCTAGACCACCTGCTCAGCAGCTTCGCGAAGCACGGCTCATTCGATCTCAAGCTCAAGGCGCGCGGTGACTTGGAGCACCACATTGCTGAGGACACGATGATCGCTCTCGGCATGGCTATAGAAAAAGCGCTCGGCAAGAAAGAGGGCATTAGACGCATGGGTGATGCGTTCGTTCCTATGGATGATGCGCTCGTGCTTGTCGCAATCGACCTGAGCGGTCGCGCGTACGCAGAGGTCTCTGTAGAGTTCTCGAAGAAAAAAATCGACGACTTGAGCACGGATCTCATCGAGCACCTGCTTCAGACTTTGGCGTCGAGCGCCAAGTTCAACCTGCACGTGCAGATGATTCGCGGAAAAAATGATCACCACAAAGCAGAGGCGATGTTCAAGGCGCTCGGCATGGCGATGTCGGAGGCGGTGAGCAAACGCAGGCTGAAGGGTGTGCCGAGCACGAAAGGAGTGTTGTGATGTTGAAGAAGCGGATAATACCATGCTTGGATGTGCTGAATGCCAAAGTAGTCAAGGGCATAAAGTTCAAGCAGCTGCGGGAGGCTGGCGACCCGGCGGAGCTCGCGAGCTGGTACGATGAACAAGGAGCAGATGAAGTTGTTTTTCTGGATATAGGGGCTTCCCCAGAGAGGCGCGAGTCGATGTTCGAAGTCGTAGAACGCACGGCCGAGCAGCTCTTCATACCTCTGACCGTTGGCGGAGGGATAAGGACGCTCGATAACATAGCGCGGATGTTGCGGTCTGGCGCGGACAAGGTCGGGATAAACACGGCGGCAGTAGAAAATCCTGAGCTCGTGAGGCAGGCGGCCGATAGGTACGGGAGCCAGTGCATCGTCATCGCGATCGACGCCAAGCGAGTCGATCGGGGGAAGTGGGAGGTTTACACATATG
>CAZLQN010000169.1:0-2015 GCA_964561735.1 Hadarchaeota archaeon (SeqCode)
ACCTTGCCTTCGGCCTTGGTGATGTTGCCGCTGCCGATTATTTCCAAGTGCTCGTTGAAATCGCCTTGGCAGCCCCGCCTGTAGATGAGGGTGCCCTTCTTCATAGCTCCGACCGCCGACAAGATAACGCCGCTCGCCACTTTTTCCCTCGAGCAAACTTTCTCCACGTTCTCGATTACCCGCTCGTCCTCGTCCAACCGGATGACGATTATGTCGCCGGCTCGTTTGTACTCCAATTTATCACCATGCACACGTGTGCACTCCAGACTAAAACTTAACCTCGCATCGCCTTCGTCGCCAGTTCGTGCGCCATGCGGAGTGGCTCGGGAAGGCGATTTTCGCGGGTGGTTTCAAGCGAGATTTTGATCGCCGTTTTCAACGACAGCTTGTGGCCAATGCTCACGTAGACTGGCTTTGCGTCTTTTTGAGTCCTGAGCGCAGCGCCGATCGCCTCTTTGCCGTCTTTAAGCAGGGAATAAGCACCCCGCTTGTTTGGAGGTTCTTCAGCCACGCCGCACAGACGCTTCTTGGCCACACCCACGGTCGGTTTATTGATGAGAACTCCAAAGTGGCTCGCGAGTCCAGCGCGTCGCGGATGTGCGATGCCCTGCGCCCCGATTATGAAAACACTTGCATCGATATTTTTGGCGACGTTCAACATGGGGTCTACCTCTCTGAACGCGAGGAAAGTAGGGATGTAAGGAAACTTGATCTTGACCTTGACGATTTTTTTATCGATTAGCCGCAAGCTCTTGTAGTCGAGGAGGGCGCACGCGGCGTAAGCTACGTCGCCGCTGGCGAAGGAGATGTCGCACCCCGCTATGCTTTCTAGCTTTTTTAAGCGGCCCTCCCGGACGACATTTTTCGCGATTTTTTCTTGGATGCGGGCCAGCTCATTTAGGTCGAACTTCGGCGGTCGAAGGATGGGGAGCATGTTCTCGAAACAAGTCTCGCACAGAAGCTATTAATTTTGATTGCCAAGTTGTTTTTGATGGACATGAAGGCGAAGGGACCGAAGTGCAAGCTCTGCGGCAAGGCGATCCAAATCATGAGCTACGACGCCGCCTACCTCAAGGTTGTGAAGCCTGGTGAGGCGAAAGCGAGCTTCGTGTGTTGGAAATGCGCTGAGGGGCTGCTTGGCGATAAGCTCGGGCAGATCACGGGCGCACAGACTTAAGACCAATAAACATTGAATTTGTTTGGTGGTTAAAGTGGAGCCATGGGAAGTAAAAGAAACCCGCGAGAGATTGCGCAAGATGAGCGGATCGAAAAGCGTTGAGCTGATGGCAGAGCTTTCGGATGAAGGACTTTTAATTCTTATGGACTCGATTCGAACCGAGAAAAAGAACATGAGTTGGAAAGAACTCAGAAAACGTATGGATGAGATATTATGGAAGAGAGAAGCCTAGCTTACTCAAAAGCGCTTAAGAAAGTAATTCAACTTCTCGAACAAGTCAAGGCCCCCTACATGATTGTCGGTGGGGTAGCTGTAGCGTATTACGGATATCCACGCATGACTTTAGACATTGATGTGATGATGGAACTCTCGCTAGATGGCGCGAAGCGTTTGGTAAAACTCGCGAAAGGGGCCGGGTTCGATTTGCACAGGGAAGAGGTGCTTGAATTGACCGAAGTTGGAAACCGGTTCGTGGCGATGTTAGGCGGACGCAGGGTTGATTTCTGGCTAGCAAAGAGCGGGCGTGAGCGGGAAATGCTCTCCCATAGACGCCGGGTCAAACTCTTCAATACGCAAACTTGGATTTGCCCACTTGAAGACCTTATCCTCTCAAAACTTGAGGCGGGCAGAAACAAAGATCACGACGATGTACTCGGGATTCTCATCAGACAGGAAAAGAAAATAAAAAAAGACAGTCTACTGAAAAAGGCTCGAGAGTTCGATAGCGAAGATAAACTGAAGGAACTCATGAAAAAAGCAAGGAAAGTGCTCGAGAGTAAATGATTAAGGCGATCCCAGAGGACCACGCGCTGATGACGCTGGCGATAAAGCGTCGAGG
>CAZLQN010000170.1:0-2002 GCA_964561735.1 Hadarchaeota archaeon (SeqCode)
GCGCTCGCGCACTTCTATGGGATTAAAACTGGGGTCAAGCTGAACAATCTTTACAGCATCTCCAAGCTGGTGGAACGCCGCACGGGGCTGCCAGTATCGCCGACGAAATCCGTGGTCGGCGAGAACGCCTTTGCGCACGAAGCTGGCATCCACACTCACGGTGTGCTCACCTACCCGCCGACCTACGAGCCGATCTCGCCTGAGGTGGTGGGACATCATCGAAAACTCGTCTTCGGAAAGCACGTCGGCTCCCATGCCATTGAAAGCGAGCTCAAGCGAATGGGCCTGAAGCCTATGAAGGAACAGGTCCAGGAGATATTCAGGCAGGTCAAGCGGCTGGGCGACCGGGGGAAGCTGATCACCGATACAGAGCTTCGGGCGATAGTAGACGCGGTGATGGGGCGCACGCTTGAGGAAGTGGTCAAGCTTGATGAGCTGACCGTGGTGAGCGGCAATAAAGTGACCCCGACTGCTTCGGTGCGGATAAAATGTGAGGACAAAGAAGTGGTCGAGTCAGGAGTAGGAGTCGGCCCGGTCGATGCTGCGATGGATGCAATTCGAAAGGTCGTCGAGGGCATGTCAAACATCCGATTGAAGGAGTACCATGTCGACGCGATCTCGGGGGGAACCGATGCGGTTGTGGATGTCGTAGTCAAGCTAACGGATGGCCGGCGAATAGCAACAGCTCGGGGCACGAGTGGAGACATAATCATGGCAAGCGTCCAAGCGATGTTGAACGGGGTAAACCGACTGCTCTGGGATCGGAAGCTCGGGGGCACCTGATGCCCAAGCGTAAGAAGCTGACCCTGGGAGAGGAGATTGAGCGCATCCGCATGCCTCGCACGGACGAAGTTTTAGGTGTTGCCGAGCAGATGTTTGGTTTCGATCGTCTACGCGTCAGGTGTAAGGATGGGCATGTGCGCACGTGCCGAATCCGGGGCAAGATTCGCAAGCGGCTCTGGGTCCGCGAGAACGACGTGGTAATCGTCCGTCCCTGGCTGGTACAAAGCGAGGAGAAGGGAGACGTCATCTACCGCTACACCCGGACGCAAGTCGAGTGGCTGAGGAGAAAGGGCCTCTGGGAATAGGGGGCATCGTTTGCCGGCCAATCTTGAAGCGTTGCTCAGCAAGCTCGAGCGCCGCAAACCCGAGCGCCTTGAGAAGGACTCCGAGACCTACAAGATAATGGCGAGCGTCTTCGACAGCTCGACTCTGCTCACCCTTTACTACATGATAAACCGAGGGGTCTTCGACATCTTTTATGGCGCCATCTCTACTGGCAAGGAAGCAAACATTTTTTGTGCTCTCGACAAGCAGGGAAACTACGTCGCGGCCAAGCTTTATCGAGTCGCCACCTCTAATTTTAAAACCATGTACCGATACCTAGCTGGAGACCCGCGATTTCACCGCATCCAACGCGATCGAAGAAGCATCATCTACTCTTGGGTCTCGCGAGAGTTCAAGAATTTGCAGCGTGCATACGAAGCGGGTGTCGCGGTTCCCAAGCCGATCGATTGCGAGAAGAATGTACTGGCAATGGAATTCATAGGGGACGAAGGTGTCCCATATCCTCGCATGAAAGACGTTCCACCGAAAGCACCTAGACAAACATTCGAAAAACTACTCAAAGCGATCAAAGTGCTCTACCGCAAGGCCGAGCTCATTCATGCCGACTTCAGTGAGTACAACGTGCTGCTGACGCCCGAGCCTGTGCTCATAGATTTTTCGATGGCTACCGATATTGCTAACCCGATGTGCGATGAACTCTTGATGCGCGATTTGAGCAACCTCGCACGTTACTTTCGAAAGCTCGGCCTGAAAACACCCGAACCAATCAAACTATTTTCTGATGTCAAGGGCGAGTGAGACGGACACCCACCGTAACGTTTTTGTGGAGGCACGAAACAGGGTCTTAGGGTTGGCGTGGTTGTTCTTTCTGGAGAGCAGATTCGCGAGTACATAAGGATGGGTAAAATTGTGATTGAACCTTTTGATGAAAAGC
>CAZLQN010000171.1:0-1976 GCA_964561735.1 Hadarchaeota archaeon (SeqCode)
CCAGCCTTCAACGATCAGCCAGATATGAATTATCGGTCACAGGATTTAAATTTGCAAAAGTTCAATAATAAGTTGTATGTAAACTATTCTATAAACTATAAACACTAACAACAACACAACAACAACAGAGTTATTAGAAAACTACTCTCTGTGTCTCAAGGCGGTATTTCTTCAGGCCGTGGTAAATCCGGCGCGAAGGCGGAGCCCTTGTACCGAACGCTCCTGTCGATTTTAAATCGGGGCAAAAGGTTTAAATATCATAATCCAAATATGGATAGATAGAACCAAAAATGGATAATCGGGAGATGAAAACGATGGGACGAATGTGGTCACTTGCTTTTGCTTCGGATGTCAAGGCGGCATTTGACCATTACTTCAAGAACGGGGATCTGAGGAGATTTCAGGCGGCGGATTCTGCGGAGGCGCGGGGGCATTTCTACATGGCGAGGCACAACCTGCGCTTGATGAACGCCATCGACAAATTCAATTCTCAAAAGCCCCAGGGCTGGGAGGCGAGCCCCGACTGGACAATAACGACGGGATATTATTCGATGTATCAGGCGGCGCTTGGCTTGCTCTCGTTGAGGGGCTATACGAGCAAGGATCACGACGCCACGATCTATGCCCTCGCCCATCTTTATACCCAGCCGGTTGGGGGGAAGATACTGCCGCGCGAAGCATTGAAACTGCTCTCGGACGGGAAGGAGAGGTACTTGGCGCTGGACGACGTGAAAAAGTTGGCCGATGCGAAGGGGAAGAGATCGAAGTCGAGTTACGGTTACACCCTTTCCGGTCTGGAGGCAGATGCCAAGTTTTTTATCGAACAGGCGGAACCGTTCGTGAATCTGACGCTCGAAATCGCCGGGGCGGAGGGCTATGAGTTTTTCGGATGAGGCCGAACACCTGTACGGCTGGATCCACCCGGTTTCCCTGTTCATCCTCAGGGAGCTTCAGAACGGGCCGGGCTATATCTCGGACATCTCCCACAGGGTGGCCCCCTCGCTGCAACTCAGGAATCCATACGGCACGGTATACAGGCGGATCGCACAGCTGAAAGAAGCGGGACTTGTGGAAATAGAGGGAGTCGGGAAGCAGAAGATGGTGAGCCTCAAGAATAAATACTACCTTTCCGACGCCGCTCTCTCCCTTTTCGAAGCGGTCAAATTCAAGGAAACGCTGGAAGAAATCGGGCGGCGCGAGGGGGGCAAGTTGCTCATCAGCGGGGTTCTCAAATTCATTGAACGGGTGGCAGAGCTGCCCTGCCCTGTGGACTTGTTTTTCCACGGAAGCTTTGCGAGGAGGCAAACGACAAAAAAAAGCGATGTCGACGTATTCATGGTGATTCCAGACTCGGAGAAGGAAAAAATACGCGAAGAAACGGAGACGATTTCAGCGGAGATCCGCGATGCTCTTGGGGTCGAAATCAGCGTTATCACGGCAGGCTATTCGGAGATGAGCAACCAACCATTCGTAGAAGCAGCCAAAAAGGGAATTCATATGCGTTTGGGGGGAAGATTAAAATGATATCGCCCATACAACGTGAGCATTTTCAAAACTAATATTGTTTTTTCGTCTGAGTATACTTCCACTTAATAGGGCGCGAGGGCGGGGCGGGGCCGCGATTACGAAAGATATTATCCCATTGCCGTAAAGATTGAGTAGGGGTTGAGCTTGGTGAGCGAGAGGTCATGGGCGGCTTTCGGGAAATGGGCTTTTGTCTCCCTAGCTACCGCCCTGTTTTTCTTTGGTATCGCTTGTATTTTTGGGCGGGTCGGAGAAATTCCAAGACCGGCGGGAATACTGCTGGTGCTCCTCGGCGCGTGGATGGTGTTCGCCCTCTATCGATCGCCTGGGGCGCGCGTTCGAAGGAGATCGATTTCCAAACGCCACAGTGGATGAGTGGTCGCCTGATGTCCGTGATCGATCTAATCGTAGCAGCGTTTGTCTATTACTTTCCTGCATATTCCGTGAACGGC
>CAZLQN010000172.1:0-846 GCA_964561735.1 Hadarchaeota archaeon (SeqCode)
CGATCTATGGATTTGCGGGAGAATCGAACATCGCCCACATTTTTTACCCCATGATTGATGTTGCTGATATTTTACACCCACAACTCGAGGAGTTCGGCGGGCCCAAACCAACGGTGATCCCGGTGGGGGTGGACCAAGACCCGCACATCAGGCTCGCCCGCGATGTCGCAGCCAGATTTCACGATCAGTTCAAGTTCGTGTTGCCATCCTCAACCTATCATCGGCTCCTCCCCGGCCTAACTGGGGAAAAGATGTCGAGCAGCAAGCCGGAGACCGCGATATTTTTGACTGACAAGCCAGATGAAGTGGATCGAAAAATAAAGGATGCGTTCACGGGCGGGCAGCCAACCGCCAAGGAGCAGCGCAAGCTGGGCGGCGACCCGGACAAATGCGTCGTCTTCGGCATATACACCTATCACCTCGTGCCGGACGACAAGAAGTTGCTGGAGCTACGGAAGACATGCAAGTCCGGGGAGCTCATATGCGGCGATTGCAAGAAGCGCGCGGTAGAGCTCATGCAGGAGTTTTTGAAAGATCACCAGGAGAAGCACAAACGGGTGCACGGGAAGGCCGAGAAGATAGCAGAATGATTACTGGCGCGACAGTTGTTATATATATAACAAACGCTCGCTCGGGGATCAAACGATTTTCGGGCTTTGGGTTCCGGTCAGATATTTTAAAAGTTTCTTCGAGATGAGTGGCGAGCCATTCACAAGGGGGTACACGTATGGCAGTTCCACCTCATACACGCCGCTCGGTTTGAGTTTTACTCTGAGAATCACCCCACGCTTGATGGGGATCGAGGAAATTTTTTTACCCTCCATGATTGCTTTGACGATGTAGACC
>CAZLQN010000172.1:856-1948 GCA_964561735.1 Hadarchaeota archaeon (SeqCode)
ATTGCTCGCGGCCGAGATTTCTAGCCTTGGCTTTCGGCGCTTTTGAGGTGAGTGAGGCCCAAGTTCTACCGCGCGGCGGGTGGTCACCGAGGATGCCCCCTACCACGGCGATGGCGTCACCAGCCAGATCTCTGGGAGCAAGGGTCTTTTTCGCACGTGAATCGAGGATAACTAATTTTTCATGAGGATAGAGGTCGAGCACGCTCCGTCGTTCGACACTGCCGAACTTTCTCAGTTTTGCGCACTCTTTCTTGACATTTGTGAACAGAACGTTTTTTCCGAAGAGCTTCGATGCATTTTCATATTCGAGCAGCAGCCAAGCGCCGAGTTTTGGTTCCAAGTGCTCCACGATAATTTTTGGCAGTTTTTGCAAGGTGCCACCAACTTCAGTTAGGGCCATGTTTTTAAGACATGTGTAGAAAATTTATGCGCGCGATGACGAGCCTGGTTCATCTGATTTCATGATGAGGATCTTGAGTCCCCGAGCGCACTCATCAACATTGAGGCGTAACAGCAAAGGTCACTCACGGAGCCGCAGATACTTGGAGATGAATTTCGGATCGACCCGCTTAAGTTCGCTCTCCGGCAGCATCCGCAACAGTTCCCAGCCAAGATTAAGCGTTGATTCTATTGGGCGATTCTCGTCTTTGCCCTGGTTGATGAACTCGCGCTCGAATCGGTCGGCGAAGTCGAGGTAGCGCCTGTCTCGCTCGGTCAACGCCTCCTCCCCAACAACGGCGACGAGGGCACGCAGGTCCTTGCCTTCAGCGTATGCAGCGTAGAGCTGGTTTGAAACATCGCTGTGGTCCTCCCGTGTGTGGCCCGGGCCTATCCCGTCTTTCATCAGCCTCGACAGCGATGGTAGCGGGTTAAGCGGCGGATAGATACCTTTTCGGTGAAGTTCACGATCCACGACAAGCTGCCCCTCAGTGATGTAGCCCGTGAGGTCAGGTATCGGGTGGGTGATGTCGTCGCCCGGCATTGTCAGGATGGGCATCTGCGTTATCGAACCTTTCTTGCCGATTATCCTGCCAGCGCGCTCGTAGATGGCGGCCAAATCTGTGTACATATATCCGGGGTAGCCCCGCCTCC
>CAZLQN010000173.1:0-1939 GCA_964561735.1 Hadarchaeota archaeon (SeqCode)
CTTAGAACTCCTTCAGCTCCTCTTTAATGCATGGCAAAGTGAGGGGTGCTTCTGAGCTTCCTTGTTGTATCTTATCCCATCGAATAGAATATCTAGTTCTATAATCCCCTCCTCTGCCCGCTTCAGAAACTTTCGGTCGTTGCCATCAAGTTTGAAAATATTTTCGTAAAAATCAGCGACCCTTCGTTTGACGGTTGTTGCATTTACTGCATAATACTGTCTCACAAATTGGGCCACCTGTCGAATGATCTCCTTGTCCTCGTATCTCCTGATTTTAGATACTAGTGTCTCAACTTCCGGCCTTTTCTGGGCCATCAACATATACAGGATTGTCAGCTTTTTGGCTATCTCTTTTTTCAGTTCCAGCTTGGAGATATTATACATGTCGAAAATATCTCTGGCGTAGAGCCGCTCTACCATAGCCTTGGTTTTCATCGCACATATTTCTTCCACGGTGTAGGTGCTCACTGTGAACTCCGGGATATCCGTGAAAAAATGTTTGAAGTTGCGTTTCACATTCCCGACAAACGAGACTCTCTCAAGATAGTTGACCTCAACCTTGATGCTATCTCGGGTTTCTTTCAGCGTTGGGTACTTGAGAAGAAATCTATCGATGATGTACGACGGAGGTTTCACAACCGCTTTGTATCCGAGCTTCTCCGCCATGTATTGTATCCCATCAGAGACGCGTGGTCTGCGCTTCAACATTTCTTCCTTTTCCAACGCCCCAACAAAATTCAGATCTATGTCGATGGATAGCCGCGGAATATTGAGGTAAACGAAATTCAAGACGGTTCCACCTTTGAGCGCGAGGTTTTTGCTTAGTTCCCCATTTTCAGATATCCCAAAAAGTATCTTCGTGATGTGGTAAGCTTTTTCAATGAAGTCCGCGTTGAAGCCTGTGTCCCTCTGCAATTTCTGAAGTGCCCTCAGCTCCATCTACGCGCCCTCCACCACCCTTCCCAAGCGTGGATCAACTATAATTTTCCACCTTTCATTGAATTTCCCCTTTCTGTTTCGCTCGAAATAGTAGATATTCTTGGACATCATGCACCGAAGTTTTTTCATGAACGAGTTTGGCACATCTATTTTCAAAAGCTCGCACATGTAGCCAACACGATTTACCAGTATCTTTTCGTCCATCTTTTTTATGTACGCGAGCAATTTATCCCAATTTATTTTTTCCACATCCAAGAGGCACCGAAGCACCTCCTCGTAACCGCCCGCGTACTCGGGTCTATCTATCACATCCACAATTGTCCGTTCTAAGTCTGAGACCATTACTTCTTCTTTAGCGTACTCTTTCTTTTCGAAACCAAAGAATCGCTTTTTGGTGAGGATGACTGAACAGATAAGATTTTCATGATATCTCACTTTGGAGATGTGCTTAGTCGTTGAGATGAAGTAATCCCGCGTGAACTGCTGCGCGAGGCCGTGGAGAATGAGGGCGGTGTTGTACGAGAAGAAGTAGGGTTCGACCAAGTGCTTTGCCACCAAAATGGGATCTTCTGCGTACTTTCCCTTATCGTGAACTAGGTGTGCAGGTACTCGTACGTACAGGTTGGATTTAACTTTGTCTAACGCACCCTTTTTACACATCTTTTTCAACAGGTTATAGGCGTGCATTTTTGAGATATTGAGGAGCCGCATCGCTAGCTCTGCGTCAACGATGCGTTTGTCTTCCGCCTCGAGTAGGAAATACAGCTTCTGCTCCAACCCAGAAAGTTTTCCGAGCTTGTACACGGTATTTAATTTGTTTTCAAATATTTAAACGTTTTGGTTAAAAAAGATAAAACATATCAAATTGAGAGGTGAGCGTTGCCCCGTGGCCAAGCTGGATAAGGCGGCAGCCTTCTAAGCTGCAGATCGCGCGTTCGAATCGCGCCGGGCCCGCCATCCTGAATTACGGAAAAAGTATAACCAAAAGTTTAAATAAATC
>CAZLQN010000174.1:0-1938 GCA_964561735.1 Hadarchaeota archaeon (SeqCode)
CTCAAAAATTCAGTCCGGAGCATAAAGTCGAAGCGCAGAGCAATTACCCCATTAATATCTTATCAGAGTTCGTCATCTTTCTCTAAGTTCTTAGATCTTAGTCCTGGGCTATTTTTGATATTTGATATGTGTCTTTGATTTTTGGTTTTTAATTTTTGATTTTTGGCTAGACGTGGTCGCTTCCGCCAAAAATCTCGCTCACGGATTTATTCTTGTAAACATTAGCGATGGTCGCTGCGAAGACCGGACCCACCGAGAGCACATTTATCTTTTCGATACGTTTTTCGAGAGGGACCGGAATAGTGTTAGTAACCACAATCTCCTTAACCGGGCAGAGGTTCAGATTATCAAGAGCCGGCCCAGAAAATATCGGATGAGTGCAAGCCGCGTATGTCTCTGTCGCTCCCGCCTTCTTTAGAGCCTCCGCTCCCCGGCAGATAGTCCCTCCAGTATCTATCATATCATCAATCATAATAGCATTCTTTCCTTCCACCTCGCCAATGACGTGCGTTACCTCAGAAACATTGTGCGTGGGGCGACGCTTGGTCAGAACGGCAAAGGGGGCTCCGAGACGATCGGCAAGTTTCTTTGCCGTCTTCACCCTGCCGACATCCGGCGAAACTACAACCACGTCTGGTAGATTCTTCGCCTTAAAGTAATCCGCCAAAAGCGGTAAGGCGGTCAGGTGGTCAAGGGGTATGTCGAAGAATCCCTGAATCTGTCCGGCGTGAAGATCCATGGTCAAAACCCGATCCACCCCCGCGGCAGACAGCAAATCGGCTACCAACTTAGCCGTGATAGGCTCGCGGGCCAGAGTCTTTTTGTCCTGCCGCGAGTAGCCGTAATACGGAATGACCGCCGAGATTCTTCCGGCTGAAGCCCTCTTCAAGGCATCGATCATAATCAATAATTCCATCAAACTGTCATTTATCGGTTGGCATATAGACTGGATAACAAAGGCATGGGCTCCCCGCACACTTTCCAGGAATCTCACATAAATCTCGCTGTCAGCAAAGCGGGAAATCTCAACCTTCCCCAGCTCGCGGCCTAAGTGCGCCGCGATCTCCTGGCCAAGGTCGGCATTGGCCGTACCGGAAAAAATCATCATTCTTTCATCGCCTTCAACCAAATAGTCCACCTCATTCCTAAATACCAAATATTAAAAATCAAATACCAAAAACACAAACCAAAAATCTAAATATACGGAAGGTATTTCCCCTCCCTTGAAGGGAGGGGCTAGGGGAGGGTGGCCATAACAATCTTAGACACCCCCACCTCTATCCTCCCCCTTCAAGGGGGAGGGAGTAGTTCTTAGTTTTTGGTTTTTGATATGTGTTTTTGATTTTCGATTTTTAGTTTTCAGCTTCCGTTTCGCCCAGCCTTTGATGTTCCTCTGCTCTGTTCTCTCTATTGCCAGCGCATCGGCGGGCACGTCCTCACTTATGATCGAACCCGCACCCGTGTAGGCTCCCTTTCCAATCTTTACAGGGGCAATCAGAATGCTATCGCTTCCGATGAAAGCCTTATCTTCAATAACAGTTCTATTTTTTGCGACGCCATCAAAGTTGCAGGTAATAGTTCCGGCACCAACGTTTACATCCTTACCTATAGTAGCGTCGCCTACGTACGAAAGGTGGGGAACCTTGCTTCCCTTTCCGATATCGGTCTTTTTAATCTCGACAAAACTTCCCACTTTGCCACCCTCGCCCACCGTCGTCTCCGGGCGAAGGTGACTGAAGGGGCCGATCCTCGCTCCCTTTTCGATCCTTACCCGTTCCAGCACAGTGAAACTCATCGTCACTTCGTCCCCCACGACCGAGTCGGTTATTTGGCAGGACGGTCCGATGTGACAGCCCTCTCCGACAATGGTTTTCCCAAACAAGAACGAGAGCGGATAGATAATGGTATCCCTCCCAATCCTGACGTCCGCGTCGATGT
>CAZLQN010000175.1:0-1936 GCA_964561735.1 Hadarchaeota archaeon (SeqCode)
GAAAATGCCAGGATTCTTTCCAGGATCGAAGAGAACCAAAATCCACGCGAGATATCAAAATACGAAACGAGCGGTTATTCAGAAGTTTCTTCGGATCATAAGGCGTTCCTATTCAGTAAATCAAAAAACCTTTTGGTGGTACCTATGGGAGGATATTGGAATCAAGATGCTTACGTGTTTCACATCTCTTTAGATAATGGCATAATGCTGAAGGGAAATATATCCCATTCGGGGGACGACGAGTACTATTGGAATCATTCTGTCAAAAGATCGCTATACATTGAAAATGTGCTCTATACGATATCGGACGGAATGATAAAAATGAACGATTTGGCGGATTTACATGCGATAAACAGTATCGAGTTGCCATCATCGTTTCAATCATGGCCGATTGGGTACTACAGTGTCTCGGTTTGATATTATCTTAACAAATAGTCACTTTTTGATAAATCCTTCAGCCGCTCGACCGCCTTTATCTCTTTCATGACTCCGAGCACAGATTTCGGCACGAGGTTTTCCCAATTTTTGCCCTTGACCATGCGGTCTCGAATTTCGGTACCCCAGTACTCCTTCCTCTTGAACATCGACAAGGTTTTCGTCTCGAAGCCGGCCTCCTTGAAAAGCCGCTTGACCAGAGGGTTACCCGAATAAACTACTTCGAAGGGCGGTGAGAGCGAGACGACGTGCGACACCCAGATCGCGTTGTTGTTTGCGTCCGGAATTGGGATGATGTGCGCGCGCGAGAGGTCAACTCCAGCATCGGCAAGAGCCTTGCTTATCATCAGCACTCGTTCTCCCGCTGTGAAGGGGTTCTCGAGCGTGTGGCTCTCCTGCGCGCTCCCTATGCCTACGATCAACTCGTCGACATCACGCAGAATCTGCTTAAAAACCTCGACGTGCCCTTTGTGAGGGGGCTGAAATCTGCCGATGAGGATACCGCGTCTGACCATTTATCTGTCACTTGGTGGAGTCTTTTTCTTTGTCAACTCATATTCCAGATATTTCATTACCCAAGCGGGGTTTTCATTCGACAGATTGGTCAAAACCAAAGCTCTGATTTCGCTCGTTGAAATATTGTTTTGCATATGTTTTGCCACTTTGTCTGCGATTTTTTCCGCCACTTCCAAGCTGGCGCCCGCATTCATACAAGATTTTATGAGTTTTTCCCTCTGGAACGGCTCGAGTACGCCGCTCTTCTTTGTGACTTGGATTTCCATCGGCCCACCTTCGAGTGTGGGTTTATTTCCTCGTGATTTAAGCTTTTTCAACCAAAGGAGGAATGATATCGGGGGTAAAACATGCAGATGACGGAAGCTAGGCGCGATATAGCGACCAACGAGATGAAAAAAGTAGCGCGCGACGAGGGCAAATCTATAGAACAAATAGTCAAGGCGCTCGCTAGTGGACGCGTAGTAATCCCAAGAAATGTCAAGCGTGATAACGTAGAGGTCAAAGGCATAGGCGAGGGATTGCGGACAAAGATAAATGCGAATG
The DNA here is from genome assembly GCA_964561735.1 of Hadarchaeota archaeon (SeqCode). GTDB lineage: Archaea > Hadarchaeota > Hadarchaeia > Hadarchaeales > Hadarchaeaceae > DYFS01. The sequence continues at coordinate 1,495 of CAZLQN010000175.1, forward strand.
TGGGCACCTCGCCCGACTATGCAAACATCGAGGATGAAGTGGAGAAAGCCAAGGTCGCGGTTAAATACGGCGCCGACACCGTCATGGATCTCAGCGTTGGCGGGGACATCGATGAGGTCAGGCGGCGCATCATCCGCGCGGTCATTGTGCCAATTGGAACCGTGCCGATCTATCAGGCGGGGATCGAGGCGGCGGGACGAGGCGGCGTGGTCGACATGAGCTCGGATGACATTTTTGACGCAATTAGAAAACACGCCGAGGATGGCGTGGATTTTGTCACAGTACACTGCGGCGTAACCAAGGCGGCGGTCGATGCTTTGAGACGGAGCGGGAGGCTCATGGGCGTCGTGAGTCGGGGCGGATCTTTCCTCGCGGCCTGGATAATCCATAACGAAAAAGAGAATCCGCTGTACAGCGAGTTCGACTACCTGCTAGAGTTGGC
>CAZLQN010000176.1:0-1913 GCA_964561735.1 Hadarchaeota archaeon (SeqCode)
TTAAATATTTTACAAATTGCTCGTGTTTAGGTGATCATTTCTTCAACTTCTGATATCGCCTTATACATATTGGTCTGAAACTCGAAATTTCTCCGAGCCGCGGGTATCTTAGTTAATTCCAGATATTTGCGCACTTTTTCTAGGAGCATGCCAAGCTCGGGAGAGTTGCTCAGCGCCTCGGCGGACTTTCTCAGAAGGTGATAGCGGGAGCGAGAATCGAATAGCCTTCTAATGAACCCACTGACCAAGAGCCTTTTCAACTCGGATTCGTTCATACCCGCTTCGTACCGAGATTCTTTGCCCTTGCCATCGGGAAGTTTTTTCAAGTGGGCGAGCTGGTCTCTTTCTTTTCGAGAAATGCGTAATCGTTTCAGGTCTATTTCACTCATCGGTGCCTTTTTTATGGGCGCCCTTTGTTTTGCAGACATGGAATCGACGGTTATATTTTTACATCCCTCCTCGAAGGTCGATCGCAATGCCGACATGGCCCTGCTTTTAGCTCGGAACTTGCTGAAAAGAGCCCAATGTTTGAAAATGGGCGGGAACAGTTCTGGCTGCCTTTCGATTACTTCGGTTATTCTGGCCCAGTTGGATGGCTTGTTTGTGAGAACGTATACGAGACCGTTGAGACTCAGCGCGAAGACTTGCAGTAAGCTGTAAGGCTTGGGGGCCAGTCGCTTTTTTGTCCATTTTTTCTCTATTTTCTCGGTTTTCACCAGGCCGTCTCTTTTCAGGCTCTCCAGCGCTTCGGAAATTCTAGAACGGCTGATTTCTAATTCTCTTTCAATCCTAGTTTGAGTTATTTCATCATCGAAATTTGCGCCAACCAAAAATTCCAGTATCTTCAGACTGTGTTTGGAGTGAATCCCATACTCCCACGACTCTCTTAAATGAGCCACTTTTTTCACCATTCAATAATTGTTCGTTCCGTTGCTTAAAATGCCGTTTCTCCTGCCGTTTTTTTGCTAAATCGGGTTTTTCTTGCCACTTTTTGATTTTTTGCGGCCGAGGACTCTAAAAATTGTTATGCTGACTCTCTAATAGGAGGGATGGCTATCAAACAAAATCTCCAGCACCTGGCGAACACGGAACTGAGGCCTGCACTTCAGCGGAAGCAAATTTCTTTGCGTCGAATCAAATATTATGCGCTCCGATTGCCTAGCGAGTCTATCCTTCGAGAAATTCTCCTACGGGAGCCGGATAAAATCGACGCTCTTGAATTCGTTGTGAAGGTACCCATCTGGTTGTATCTTCTCGAGAAAGAAAACGAGACCAAATCGTTTTCGGCCACCCAAGTGCCAGATATTATAAAGCGGCCAGCGCAAGCGGGGGCGATGCAATGAGGACCCAAAAAAATATTTGTGTGCAGAGGCCGAGATCGGATGTCAACGATTTGATCCTTCGCAACGATTTTATGGGTATTGTTGAACAAACTACACGAATATTTTGCAGATTGTTGAACAAACCACACGAATTTGTGAGGATAGTTAAACAAAGTACAAAATGTACTTTGTTGTATATTGTATATTGTATATTGTATATTGTTAACATACTAACATTCTTGTTAACAAAGTACATTTTTTGTAAAAACGGGGTGTTTTCTCATGACTGAGACAGTTGGGATCAGAGTCGATGCCGAAAAGAGAAAAGTCTGGAATCGCTTTAAAAACGCGATAATTCGGAAATACGGCAAGCTACACGGCGTTTTTAGCAAGGAGGTCATGTCGGCGATAGAGGCAAGATTGGCGACACTCGAAGCCGAGTCACACACACAAATTCCTGACAAAAACTTCTCGTCTTTTCACCGACGTTTGGCACATATCTTCAACGACCTACCAAACGGCGAATCCTTCGACAGAGTGCACCTGGAGAGGGTGATCGAGAAACACGCAGGAGGGGACCAGCGAACTTTG
>CAZLQN010000177.1:0-1898 GCA_964561735.1 Hadarchaeota archaeon (SeqCode)
CTTTGCGTGTTGACGGCCGTGACCGCCCAAAACACTCAGGGCGTGGATGCGACCTTCGAGCTACCACCGGAATTCGTGATCAAACAGCTCGACACCGTCATGTGCGATTTCAGAGTCAAGTGGGCCAAAACTGGTATGCTGGGCAGCGCCGACATAATCCGAGCCGTCGAGGCTGGCATCAAGCGCTACAAGCTTCGTGTAGTCATAGACCCTATCATGACCTCCGCCACTGGCGCGCCACTGATACAAGAAAATGCTATCGAAGCACTCGTCGCGCTGCTTGGATGTGCCGAACTCGTCACTCCAAATGTGCCTGAGGCTGAGTTGCTCTCCGGCATAAAAATTAAATCAAAGGCTGACATACGAAGAGCCGCACGTGCGATAGCGAAGCTCGGCCCCCGCGCAGTTCTCATAAAGGGTGGCCATCTGAAGGGGCCGGAAATTGTAGATCTACTCTACACTAAAAAATTCACAGAATTTAAAGGACCTAGAATAACTGCAGAGGAGATGCACGGCACTGGCTGCTCCTTGGCGTCGGCGATAACCGCGGAGCTCGCGAAGGGTTCAAACGTTGAGGAGGCCGTGAGCAAAGCCAGAGATTTCATCGCTGAAGCCATCAAAGGTAGATTGGATGTGGGCAAGGGTGTCAAACCAGTCAGCCAATTTGCGGCACTCTTCAAGGAAGCAGAAAAAAATCGCATTACAGAAGAAGTCTGGACGGCCGCGCAACTCCTCGCGAATGATAGAAAATTCACCAAGCTCTTACCGGAGGTCGGGTCAAACATAGCGATGGCCCTGCCCGGCGCGAGGACGAGGAGCGAAGTCGTCGGCCTCTCCGGTCGAATCGTTCGGGTTGGCGACCGAGCGCATCTCACCGGCTTTCCCACCTTCGGCGGTTCGGAACACGTGGCCAACATCGTCCTCACGGCGATGCATTATGATCCAAAAATCCGAGCTGGCCTCAACATCAGATTTTCGGAAGAAGCTCTACGTGCGTGCAGAAGGCTTGGACTTCGCGTCTCAGAGTTCAGCAGGGGCTGTGAGCCGCGGGGCGCGAAGACTATGGTGTGGGGAACGCAGCAGGCAATAAAAAAGGCCAGCAAAGTACCAGATGTGATTTTTGATCGAGGCGCCGTAGGCAAAGAAGCTATGATAAGGTTGCTCGGCAAATCGGCTACAGAAGTGGCCGAGCGCGCGTTGAAAATATCAAAATTTTTAGATACATAGTTATTTAAATCACCCATTTGAAAAAAAGAAGGAGGTACAACTTTGCCACCGAAAGTAGATCTGAAAAAGTGCCAAGGTGCAGGAAATTGCGTCGAGGTCTGCCCGGCAAACGTACTTGAAATGAAGGGCAAAAAAGTCACCGTCGTTCGTCCAAACGACTGCATCGAGTGCCGAGCGTGCGAGGCCGCATGCCCACATGGCGCCATATCTTTTGAATAAGGTACTCTTTATCCAACTGCCGGCCGATAGATTCAAGGAGACATTAAATGGGGAGGATCTGCCCTACTTACGTAAAACGCGCCGCTAGGCAACTGCTCGAGCGGTACCCAGATAGATTTTCTTCTGACTACACGCAGAACAACAAAGTGCTCAGAGAAGTTGCAGACATCGAGAGCCATTCCATGAGAAACAAGATCGCCGGCTATCTCGCGACGTTGATGAAACAAAAGCAGAAAAAAGAGACGGCCGAACCTCTAGCTCCAGCATGATTTTACAAAAATTAGTGTAACTGATGGAAGTTAATCAAAAAAATTTTGCCATGCACAAGATCTGGCCCTATCTTCACCTTGTTCAGAGACCCCTCGGGACCAAACAAATTGAGCGATTAGTACCGGCAGGCTGAACACCTCGCCGAAGCTTGGTGCTTACACCCCCGGCCTATCAACGGAGTC
>CAZLQN010000178.1:0-1889 GCA_964561735.1 Hadarchaeota archaeon (SeqCode)
TGAGACGATTCCTTCCAAAGCGTATCTTCCAATTATCGGCGTAATAATGGCATTACTTGTTTTCGGTACGGTTTATCTCATGTTAATAAAAACAGGCATGGATTCGATAGTTGCCGCCATAATAGCACTAGTAGCGCTCGCGATCACGCTAGTTGTTATTGTTGGAGGGGTTTTGAGATTGAGCAAGAAGGAGTTCATTGTTAGAGGCGGTAGATGAACGATGTTTCTTGCCAATCGGTAACGATGAAACTGCGAGGCGAGTTATCCGCAAGAACCCTTGAAAATGCTATTAAACGGCCCAAGCCCGAACTCGTTTGCATGCTGGTACCGCCCGGCTCGCCCCCTTTTGGGTTCGGATCCCGCGGGCCCGGTGTTGGGCGGGTGCTCGCTACCTGGCCTTTTCTTAGAGTATCGAAATCAGAAGGGAAAATCAAAATCGTTTGCCCGGCCCGGTGCTATCCCTTTTTGATTAGTATCTTCCGCGAGGGCAACACCGAAACGAAGTGCCAGCCATCCGCCAAGTGTCTTTCCAGCTCATCTTCCCCGACTATCCTCTGGGGGTTGTGCGTCCCCTCCCTGAGCTTCTTGAGCTCGTTCTCGAAGAGTGCCAGTTCCTCGTCCCTGCTCAGCTCCCTTTTCAGCTCCCTTTCCTTGGCGACTTTGACCTCGACCAGGTCTATGCCAAGCAGGCTCTTCGCCATGGTCTTCAGGGCCTCCACCTTCGCCTCCTTGACCACGTCCGACTGCTCCAGCGGGTGGACCGTTGCGATCAGGAATGGCTCGCATTTTTTGTACGCCTCCCGCATGCGTTTTATGGTCGAGGGATCCAGGTCCCTCGTCCCGCCGTAAACGTGTTCCAGCCCGGATGTATGGCCGAGCCAAGCTTCTATGTACTCGCTCGGCGCGTGGCTCGTGAGGTTGCTCCTGAAATACTTTCTGAGGCTGTACGGCCTCATCCTCTGAATTTTCTTCCCAAACGTCTCCGTCGTCTTGACACCGCTGTTTCTCATGGCCTCCGTGATTTTCCTTGAGATGTTCTTTCGGAGCACGCCCTTGATTTTGCCCGACCTCCTGAACTCCCGGTGGTCAAGAATGATCGGAGAGGAATCTGCGATCACTTCGCCCCGCCGCCGCTCCTCGAAATACTGTGCGAGCAGTTGGACGGTTTCCCCGGGGATGAACGTCACGTAGACATTGCCCGTTTTTCCCTGGGGGATGTAAACGGCGCACGGAATCGTTTTGTTCTCAAGATCCTTCTTGATGCAATCGTACGTGAGCTTCGACATATCATCCGGCCTTACCCCTGCGTATGCGATGAGGTGGATGGCAATCCGCGTTGGCAGGTCGAGCTTCGGCGCCTGCAGTATCTTCCAGAGTTCCTCCTTGGCCGGGATTTTGTCCAGATATTTTATGTTCACGGGGATGTTTTTGGAGGGAAATTCGTATGCGCCCTTGACCCCGCAGAACTTGAAGAACGAGACCAGAGCAAACCACTGCCTCTGAACCGTTTTCGGGGACACCCCCACCGTGCGGACGCGCCAAAGGACGAACTTCTTCATGAGCGCCGACGCTTTATCATAGCCCAGCTTCGCGAGCCTCGGCGGAACAATCTTGGTGAACTCCAAAAACTGGGTGAGCGACTCCGCGTAGTCCCTGATCGACCTCTCGCTTCGAAGGGACAGGGCGCAGCTCTCCACCCATCCCCGGCACTCCTTGTAGCGGGTGTAGAACGGCCGGAACCCGGCTGGGATATTGTTAAATCGTTCCTCTGTCATATTCTCATGGAAAAAATTGCCGTAGAAACATATAAAAGTATCGCACGGAGACAAAAGTTTGGGGCCGTGGGGTAGTTTGGTCTAGCCTCCCAGCTTGGGGTGCTGGTGACCTGG
>CAZLQN010000179.1:0-1869 GCA_964561735.1 Hadarchaeota archaeon (SeqCode)
TCCCTTAGCACCTCTGTTTGGTTGGCCTCGAATTTTATGCCCTTTGGGTATTGTATGGCATAAACCAGCCTAACTCGCGCGAACCCTGCGAGCATGACTCCGATGGCGCCGAGCAACAGCCTAACAACAGCCGATCCGCCTGTATAGTTAATGAGTATCTCATCCTTTTTGATGTCGACTTTCTGCAGAATTTGCCTGATTGTCTCCGAAACAGACTTCGGATCGAAAACGTCGCATTTGCAAAAAATCACTTCTGTGCCCACTTTTTTTGCCGCATCTTCCACCACCCTCTCGTTGGCTTTCTTGTAACCTGCATGGGTTGCGACGTACTTGAGTTGGAAATCCGAACAGACGATGTAGGTGAGATTTGGCTTTTCCTTCTTCAGCACCAGCTCTATCGTCGCGGGTACTTCACCTAGGCCCTGAATAGCGACCTTCATGTGCTCCCCGTTTTTACGTTTCACTTAAAGCTTATAACACTACATTTGCTCGATTCCGTTCTAAGCTTTGCCCTCATGCGTGCGGAGTTTAAAACGGCGCTCCGCCGGTAGAGCTTCCTCCACCCCAATCCTGCCGGCAACTACCTCATCTACACTGTGAACGACTCCGCCCCATTCCTCGATGGCTGAGCGAATAGCCTGATAATCTAGCTCGCCTTCAATAGTCACCTTGAGTGTCTCGGTCTCCTTGTCTATCTCAATCAACGTCACATTTGCACCGTCCACCCCAGGCAGAGAGCTCAACATGGTTACGAACTCCGGTAAGGTGGGGCTGTGTGGTTTGAGCACATCGAGCACGATTCGGCGAAGCTTGCTTGACTTTTTTCTCGGCATTGAAAACCCTCGCTTTTATATATTCCGAAAGGCTTATTAAACAGTAGTGGACCTCGATTTAAATTTTTGGGGTTTTAAAAATGCGACTGCTCGGAGAAGTATCCCACGTCACAAAACGTGGCCTTGTGCTGCGCGTTGCCGATGCGCCAAAGCAAAGCACTTTGGTATATGATGGGGCCAAGAGGCGCGTAGGCAGTGTGGTGGACATCTTTGGGCCAATCAGCATGCCGTATATCTGCGTGAGGCCTGCGATAGACGTTAAGACGGACCTTGCCTCGCTCGTGGGCAAAGAACTCTATATCATGGAGGAGGAAAAACGTGGAGAGAGTAGAAAAAGAGCGAAAGTGCCCGGGATGCGGAAGCGTTAAGCTCGTGCGCGATTACGAACACGCCGAGCTGATATGCGCTGGCTGCGGTCTGGTGATCCACGACAGAATCATGGACATGGGGCCGGAGTGGCGCGCCTTCGACCAGGAGCAGCGGGAGAAGCGCGGCCGTGTTGGCGCACCTATGACTTTTACGATCCACGATAAAGGTTTGTCCACGATGATCGACTGGAGGGACCGCGATTCACACGGCAAGGACCTCACACCAAAACGCCGGGCGCAGATATACCGTCTTCGCAAGTGGCAGCGCCGAATCCGCGTTTCCGACGCCACCGAGCGCAACTTGGCATTTGCCCTTTCCGAGCTCGACCGGATGGCCTCGCATCTGAGCCTTCCACGAAACGTTCGAGAGGCTGCCGCGGTCATCTACAGGCGCGCGGTAGAGGAGAGGCTGATCCGGGGGCGGTCGATCGAAGGCGTTGCCGCCGCTTCTTTGTATGCAGCCTGCCGCGAGTGCAAGGTGCCGAGAACGCTCGACGAGATAGCGGAGGTCTCACGCGTGGGCAAGAAAGAGATCGGGAGGAGCTACCGGTTCATAGCACGCGAGCTGCTCATACACCTGAGACCGACGAGCCCAATCGACTACGTGTCACGATTCGCCAGCGAGCTTGGGTTGGCTGGCGAGGTTCAGACAAAGGCGATCGAGCTGC
>CAZLQN010000180.1:0-1858 GCA_964561735.1 Hadarchaeota archaeon (SeqCode)
GCTCTCTCCTCTCGTCTATGTCACAGGGCTTTCAAAATATGCCAATACTCGCTCTTCTCGATTTCTCCTACGTCTTACTAATCTTTCTTTTTGCAGCGTGTTTCGTGGGTATTTTAGGACTGGGGCTCAACGGAGTTGCTCTTGCCTATCCCCTAGCGACTATTTTGGTTAGTATTTTCGGCATAGCGTTTTTCGTCAAAAGATACCGTCACGTGTTTCAGGAAAGAGTTTCTATTAATAGGCCGCTCGTTAAAAAACTGCTAATGTTTGCGCTCCCTGTTTTTTTTGGGGGATTTGGCGGCCTGATTCTCACCTACACAGATACGTTGACAATCACCATATTTCGTACACTGCCTGAAGTGGGATATTATCAGGCGGCACAGCCCTCAGCCCGTATTCTTTGGTATATCCCTACTACATTGACGGTGGTTCTATACCCTATGATTTCCGAACTCTGGGCGAAAAAGGGGAAAAAATTACTGGGGCGGGCTCTTCACTTTTTAATAAAGTTCTCGTTCATCCTAATCATGCCAGCCGCCCTTATCTTCATAGCATTCCCAGATATAGTAATAAATCTTTTATTCGGATCTAGGTACATCCCGGGTGTAACGGTGCTCCAAATTTTTGGCGTTGTTACGCTCCTCTACGTGCTGTATGACATCCTTGTAACAGTGATAGCGGGGATAGGTAGGCCCGGAACTACGGCAAAAGTTGTTGGGGCCATGGGCGTTTTCAATTTAATAGGAGATCTTGCGCTGGTCCCCATCTACGGTATTGAAGGGGCTGCTGTGGCAACCTTTTTGGCTTTCTCATTAGGTTCTGTCTTGCTGATTTACTATGCGAGGAAGTTCATTAGATTCACGGTCCCAGCCACACCTCTGCTCAAAGTACTTCTGGGGGGAATGCTCACGCTGATCCTTATCCTCGGCCTCAAATCTATTTTACCGCTCTCCCCATGGCCTGAGGCATTCGCGGTAATGATACCGGGCCTTTTGTTCTATGGGGCCTGGATTCTGGCGACTAAAGCGATAACAAAAGACGACTTAAGGTTCATCAGAGAGATAGTACCGATGCCAAGATGGCTTGTCAAAGCGGTGGGAAAGATTATTAAATAAAAGTTATTTTATTGTCGCCCATGCGGGTCTGCGCTGTTTCATGTAAAACAGCCCCTCTCTAACTCCTAGAGGTTTTACGCCAAGTTCTTTTTCCATTTTGTTTGTGGTGTAGCACGTGTTTTTTGGTCTCGGAGCTACTGTTTTGAAAAAGTCATTTTTAACACGCTTGATTAAATTTTTGTCGAGCCCAAATGCAGTGGCTGTTTCTAACGCCAGCTCATAGGTGGAAATACAGTCTTTTCCAGCTATGTGGTATATCTCCCTCTTATCCAGCTTTACCATCGCCCAGAGAGCATTCGCGCAGTTGTCTACAAGCAAGTGGTTGTTGTAAATATCATCAACCACATATACTGTTTCTCGTCTTGTCAGCTTTGATAACAACCAAGTAACATGATTTTGTCTCTCGCTGGGGTTGTTCCACCCGTACATAGTCATCAGCCTGGCCACGGCATGCGTTGCCCCTTTCTTTTGAACTAGAGCTTCAGCTTCCAACTTTGTTTTGCCGTAATAGTTGATAGGATTTGGTTCATCTTCTTCGGAGTATGGGGCGTGTTCCCCATCAAACACAGCATTGGTCGAAGTGAAAATCATCTTCGTGCCGTGTTCATCGCAGGCATCCAGCAGGTTCGCTGTTCCTATGACATTAACGCGCCGCGCTTCTTCTTTGTGCGTTTCGCAATAATCAACGTTTGCTATCGCCGCCGTGTGTATCAAAACTTCGGGCTTTGCTTCGTCAAAAACAT
>CAZLQN010000181.1:0-1845 GCA_964561735.1 Hadarchaeota archaeon (SeqCode)
TCTTTGTCCCAGTATATCTTGAACAGCGGGATTTTCCAACTCATTTAAATCATCGGGTTTTCTGAGTTATCCTCTTAATTATCTTCGCCGGTACGCCCGTCACGACAACGTTGCTGGGGACACCTTTGTTCACAAAACTGAATGCTCCGACAACAGAGTTTTCTCCTATCGTGACCCCCGGCATGACAATGCTATGGGAGCCAATTCTAGCATTCTCCCTTATTGTCACCTTGCCCTTTTTGTCGTCGATGGTTGAATGAGAATAGATCGAACAGTGTGAACCTATTTGAACGTTCTCCCGTATCTCAACGCCGTATCTCGCATTTATGTAGGTAAAGGCGCCGATGTCTGTATTTTTGCCCAATTTTAACCCGGCGCGGTGCTGGCACATCCAGTTCCATGTGGTCATTCCCATCTCGCCAAATTCGGGATATTTCCAATTTTTGAAGCGTTTGCTCATAGCTACCATCAATAGGTGATTTTCTTCTGTAATAACTTTGGCGTGATTTCAATTTTGCTTAACACTTTTACTATTTTTTGTGAAGCTTTTCCGTCCCCGTATGGATTCTTGCATTTTTTGACTTTGGCCCTAAACTTCCTATCGTGGCGCGCTTTTTTTACTGCTTCGACTATCTCTTCTCTATTGTATCCAACATCTATCACGTTTGTAGACCTCTCTCGCCCTTTTTGTCTAGTGCCGATGCTAACGACTGGGAGGTGAAACGATGGCGCCTCAATGATCCCACTGCTCGAGTTTCCAATCATGACGCTCACCACCTTCATTAGACCCAAGTAATCTGTGTACGGAATGCTTTTGAAAGATTTGATGAACGGATATTTCTCGTATTTTTTTATCACTTTTATCATCCTCCTTCCGCCGGCATCTGCATTCGGATAAATCAAAATGGTTTGATGTTTTAGCTCCACAATAGCGTCCAAAGTCTCCTTTATCTGGCGCGCTGCTTCATCGGCCTCCGTAACGACCGGATGCTGCAGAACCAACAAAATCGGTTTCGCCAAATCGAGACCATATCTTTTGGAGAGTTCGGCCCGTTCAGGCGGCTTTTCGTTCAATATGGTGTCCAAGGAGGGGGCACCAACGATAAAAATTTTTGACGGGTCTTCGCCCATCTTTATTATCCTGTTTGCACTTTCTTGGGTAGCTGGAAAATGAATGTGCGCCAGCTTGGTTATTGCGTGCCTGACCGAATCGTCGACGCTACCAGAAACCTCTCCGCCGTGTAAGTGCGCTATCGGAATGCCCATGTAAGACGCAGCAACCGCCCCAGCAAGCATCTCGGCTCTGTCTCCCAAGAGGACAATAAAATCTGGTTTTATCCGCTCAAGCATTTCGGTCATTTTTTGAATGCACTTACCAATCGATTTCGCCATCGCCGCTCCGGTATCCTCTGTATAAAGCATTTCTACTTTTGCATCGATCTTGAATCCATCTTTTCTTATTTCTTTGATGGTATACCCGAATTCTTTTGAAAGATGCATCCCCGTCACCATAAGCACGAGATCAAGGCGTGGGCAAGCTTTTATCGCTTTGAGCACGGGTTTCAGAATCCCATATTCTGCCCGGGTACCTGTCACCACAGCGATTTTCCTCATTTTATCCCATCAATTTTTCAAAGGTGATGGGCTCGTCCACCTTTATATCCTTCTTTGCCCTCTTTCCAATGACTTTTTTTAGATACTTAGGATCGAGACCTGTGCTTGGCCTCTTGAGATCCAGCATATCTTCAACGATCATGGTTCCTTTTGGTATGTTGACCCTAGCTACTATGCTTCTCCTCACGGATTTCTTTATAGCCTCCTCGCTTTTCGTCGGCTTTTTTATCC
>CAZLQN010000182.1:0-1808 GCA_964561735.1 Hadarchaeota archaeon (SeqCode)
CGTAAATAAACACATTCGAGGGCGTCTCGCCGCGCATTGGTGCTACTAAAATACGGGCAAGCTGATGAATCTGTTCCTCTCGATGCGGCAATTCACCCGGCGTGTACGTCGGTCGCAGATACTCCCTATTTTTGAATATCTGGCGCGCTTCCAACAGCATGTCGAATAGTCCCTCCGAACTTGCCATTTTCACCCACCTCCTCCTTTTGGAATAAACTCTCCAGCCATTTGTTCCAGTCCTCTATGGCCATCGCTAAACGATTGACAAGAAATTTCTCCTCGGGCGGCAAATTTTCAGACGGCATCTGTGACGTGGCAAGCCGCACAAGTTTCTGTAGCCTCATCTCAGAGAAAGCTGCGACAGCCGAGCGAAGTTCCTCAATCTCCTCCAGTTGCTCCTTAACTCGCAGATCAGAAATTGTATGCAAGAGGGATGTGTAGAAGTCCTGTCGCAAAACTGCAGGTTCGGATTTCCGCTCCTCCTCCAGCATTAACTTCTTCAGCCCTATCGGCTTGAGCTTCTGAATGGCTTCCCCGAATCCATGCTTTTCAAAGACCGACACCTCCCATACCTCAAGCTCAACTTCTTGACCAGCAACGAATGGACCAAGTTGTCTCCCCACAAGACTGACCGCAGGAAAATCTCGAAGAATACGAACCTTCTGTTTCATCACTTCACCGCCCTGCTTACCAGCCCAGGCTTGGGTTCGTAAAGGTGGCCCCGCCTTTTCTCCTCTTCTATCATCTGATCGACGAATCTCTCCCTAATGCCTTCCGCGCTCGCCAGTTTCTTTATCTCTTCAATTGGGGCAGCACCACCAAATTGTCCCTCAAGATCCTTAATTATCTCCTGAATTCGCTCGATGTTTTGGCGCTGAGATCTACTCTTTCCAGTCATCAGGATGTCTATATCCACCTTGCCTGACTCGGGGTCTATGCCCGCCTCGTGGAGAGAACGTTTCACGAGGTCTATTGCACGATTGGCATCTTCGATTGTCACTTCTTTGCTCAAGCGCATCCTCGCGTTCGCCTTCGACAGCCTGACAAGCGCCTCCAATTGCCTAGGGGTAATCGGGATGGGGGACGCCCCACTCTCTGCAGTGCTTCTCCATTTGACGAAAAAATCTTCGATCGCCTTCAGGACCTCTTTATCCTTGAATTGAGGGTTGATATATTTGCGCGCGTAAATTATCATTTTTCTGAGGGTCTCTGAATCTATCGGTGGCTTGACCACGCGAGCCGCATCGCTGTGCAACTGCAAAATATGCCTAGCAACAGTTCTATCTGTTTCGGCGTGCGGCTCATCTTTCATCACAAAAATTAAATCAAATCTGGACAATAACACTGGAGGCACGTTCAACTGCTCGGCGAGGGGCCTGTTTCTATCGAATCTTCCAAAAGCTGGGTTCGACGCCGCTAGAATTGCTGTGCGTGTGTTGAGCGTCGCGATGATCCCTGCCTTCGCCACGCTTATAGTCTGCTGCTCCATTGACTCCAAGATAGCCCCAGAATCTTCATCGCTCATCTTGTCGAACTCGTCGATGCACGCCAGGCCGCCGTCGGCTATGACCAGCACCCCCGCCTCCAGTGCCCAACCCCCGCCCAGCTCGTCGCGGACCGCCGCGGCCGTGAGGCCGGCGCCGGTGGCCTTCTTGCCCGAAGTATATAGGCCGCGGGGAGACACGGACGCGACCCACTTGAGTATGGCGCTCTTTGCAACTCCCGGGTCGCCGGTCATAAGTACGTGAGTGTCACCGCGAATCCTGGTCCCGTCCGGCAGGTCCACCGCGTCGCATCCGAAGAGCTGG
>CAZLQN010000183.1:0-1798 GCA_964561735.1 Hadarchaeota archaeon (SeqCode)
GCGAATACATCGAACCGTGCATCGCTGGTACCATCGCTACAAGTTTTCCTAAACCCATCGCGACGGAGATGACAGAGGTTACCGGCGTATCGTCGATCGCACATGCTACCTTGCTCAAGGTGTTCGCCGTCGCAGGGGCCACGAGTATGATGTCAGCCCAAGTCGCCAGCTCCACATGCTCCAGTTTACCTGTCAACTCTGAAACGACTGGATTGCCGGTCGCCCAGTGCATGAGCTGTGGGGTTACCAGCCGCGTCGCGTCCTGCGTCATAACCACTCTGACGTCTGCGCCGTGGCGCATGAGTTCTCGCGCCAGCTCATGGCATTTCACCGCAGCTACGCTACCGGTGATGCAAAGGGCTATCCTTTGGTTCGCTAGCTCGGCGCTCTTAGAGCCGCGGATGTCGTGCGAAGGATGCATTTTCCACCTTAGATAAACAAAGTCTGCCGAAGTTTAAAAGTTGCTTTTTGTGTTGTTCCTGAACGATTGAAAAGTGTGATTTTTTGTGGAGGTGTTTACGAGGATGATCACGATTAAACATCAAGGATGCTCAGAAGTTCTTTAGCGCGTATTATTCTTATTCCCCTAAACTTCCTCAATCGCAACAGACGCATATCCCCTGAAACGATGTATCTTACCTTTCCTTCTAAAGCGCATTCTAGTACCTTATCATCGGCTGGATCTTCACGGACTATTTTGAGTCTGCGTTTTGGCGAACTGATTTCGGAGATTGTCAAAATGTATTTAACATTATCATCAACTGTCTTTTCACCCAAACCAAATCTCTCATGCCCTAGAACTTTTTTCAACTCGTCTAAAAGCGCAACTGATGTAAATAATTTTATCTTTCCTTTTTCCACTAAATCAATAATTTTTGACTCATTTCCTCTCCAAAACAGTGCGGAAACGATAACGTTCGTATCCGCCACTACCTTTACGGATTTCATCTCGCGCGCCCACGAACTTCTCTGATCGCACGCTCAACATCTCTTCGAGTTATCTTTCGTTCCTTGACTTTTGCCCTTATAGGCTCGGCCAACATCGAAAACAAGCCAGGTTCTGGCTCTTTTACTTTTTTCAAAATGATCCTATCACCGGCTGAGTAAACGATCATCAATTGCCCATCCTTTATCCCTAGCTCCTGTCTTATCTTCTGCGGGATCACCAACTGCCCCTTGACTGAAGTCTTGGTTACGGCCAACGTCATATCTTTCACCAAGTAAGACTAATCTTACTTTGTTTATAAATATTCCTTTTTGGGATACAAAACTCAATCCGTGTACCGCTTCAGAAGCTTGCCGTGTGTGTCAATCTCTCCATACATGACCCTTACAGATGAAATCGGCGCCCCGTCCTCCGCGAGCACGAAGGGTATCTCCACTATCTCGAGCGCCGCGAGCCCGTTCGATGTCCTAAGTTTGTTCAGCTCCTCCGCTCTCGCCCTAGTTTCTGGGCTGACGACGATGGCCTGGAGCGCAACGTCGCTTACAGCTGGGCCGAATGGATTTGATATTATGGTTATCTCCGCACGCTCGATCCACCCTCTGAGCTTGAGCATCTCCAAGAGCGAGCGCATGCGCACCTCGAGGGGAGCTATACCTGCAGAGTCTTTCCTGAGCTCCATCTCATCCGAGACTATCCCGATCACCACGCGCTCGCCAATTTCGAAGGCCTTCGCCAAAATCGCCACGTGGCCGTCGTGCAGGCGGTCGAAAGTTCCACCGACGGCAACCCTCTTGAACTTCATCTAGCCAGCTCTCTCGCCTTTTTGGTCGCGGCCCTCACGGCCTCAATCAT
>CAZLQN010000184.1:0-1789 GCA_964561735.1 Hadarchaeota archaeon (SeqCode)
ATGTTAAAAAAGTGCTGGAGGATTCCGGTGCCGATATATTGGTGAGCTATCTGCCGGTCGGAAGCTACGCGGCCTCCCGTTATTACGCGCAACAGGCTATCGACGCGGGCTGTGGCTACGTGAACTGCATACCGGAATTCATAGTATCTGGGAGAGACTGGGGGAAGAAGTTTGAAGATGCTGGCCTGCCATGCGCCGGCGATGACGTAAAATCTCAGGTCGGTGCCACAATTCTGCACAGGACGCTGGCGAGACTTCTGCTTGACCGCGGCGTCAAGCTCGAGGAGAGCTACCAACTCAACATCGGCGGAAACACGGACTTCCTCAATATGGTCGAGGAGGAACGCCTGACCTCCAAGCGCATCAGCAAGACCGAGGCGGTGGCGAGCCAGATACCATATGAAGTGCCGCTGCGCATAGGGCCGAGCGACTACGTCTCGTTCCTGAAGGACAACAAGGTCTGTTATATCTTCATGAAGGGCAAGAAGTTCGGCGACATTCCGCTGACGATCGACGTGAAACTATCGGTGGAGGACTCGCCCAATAGCGCCGGAGTCGTAATCGATGCGTTGAGGGCCGTGAAGCTGGCGCTCGACCGCGGCATCGCTGGGCCGCTCGTCGGAATCTCAGCATACTTCTTTAAACATCCACCGACCCAAATGCCAGACGTGGATGCCAGAAAAGCAGTCGAGGATTTCATAGCTGGAAGGAGGGAGAGATGATGGATTTTGATATTATCGTCGTGGGGCACGTTTCGATCGATGTGAACATTCTGCCGTGGGGAGTCATAGAAAATGCACTTGGCGGGGCACCCACATATGCCGGCTTCGCGCTCGCGGCTCTGAAGAAAAACGCGGGTATTCTGGCGAAGGTCGGTGCAGATTTTCCCGATAAATTTCCGCCGCTCTACAGCAAATTTGGGCTCGACACAGAAGGCATCTTGATAGCTGGCGAAAACACGACCACGTTTGAGAACACATACGACGAGGCGGGCAACCGCAAGCAGGCATGCACGCGCGTCACACCCAAGATATCGCCGGACGACATCCCGTACGCATACCAAGATGCTAGCGGCTTCTACATCTCACCGATCGTAGATGAGATAACGCCGGATGTCCTGAAAGCGATAAAGAAGGACACAAATTTGGTGATGCTCGACCCACAGGGGATATTCAGGGAAATAGGCGCGAGTGGTGAAGTCAGACTAAAGGCGCGTGAAAATCTTGGAGAGTTCCTGAAGTATGCGGATATTGTAAAGGTGGGTAAGGACGAGGCGGGAGTGCTTCATGGCGATATCAGAGAAGTGTTGCGAAAGCTTGCCGAGCTCGGCCCGAAGGTGGCGATTCTAACCCAAGGGGAAAAGGGTTGTATGGTTTTCACCGACGGAAAGTTGAACGAAGTAAAGGCGCTGAAAGTGGATGCAAAAGACCTCACTGGTGCCGGCGATGTTTTCGGTGCGGCCTTCCTCGTGAAATATTTGGAGACTCGCGATGCCGTCGAAGCCGCGCAGTTCGCGAACGCTGCTGCTGCCCTAAAGATAAGGTACAAGGGACCGACCGGATTCCCGTCCGAGAAGGAAATCTCCGAAGCGATCAGTAAGTCTTAGCTATGAGCACGCGGCTCTTCGCCCGCTTGGAACATATCGGGCAGATGCCGGAAGCTTGCTTGCCCTCCAGCTCCTGACCCAAAATTTCTAAGCCAGTTTGCTCCTTGAGCGTCTGGCCGCAGGCCTCATGCTCGCACCATGGAACGCGGACTACGCCGCCTTTTTTCTCGATGATTTGCTTGA
>CAZLQN010000185.1:0-1744 GCA_964561735.1 Hadarchaeota archaeon (SeqCode)
CATTATCCGAAAGCCATGCTGTTGCTAAAGCCAAATCGGTGGAGATGAGCCTTTGCCCCATGTAGTATACTACTGTTTTTATTTCCCTGCCGGGGGGATATGCGTTCTCGTAGATGTTTTCGGAGTTCCCGTCGGCCGCCTTGGCGTTGTCGAAGTCTATGGTTCCTCCCTCATGGACGTTCTCGCCTGTGACGTAGGTATATGTTGGAGTTCCCTGCACTTCTGCGAAAGGAACAAAAAGGACAAACAGCACACTCACCAGCATGAGAGCCAATAGCCCAGCGGCAAAAATCTTTTCAGCTTTTTTCATGCCAATCCTCTTCCGCCAACAGGTTTTTTGTATCCAGCGATTTTCTCGATGTGTCTCATGCAAAAGTCTATCCATGCCTATCTTCTCCTAAACACTGCCAATATGATACGATAAAAATTGTTCGAGCGGTAGTATTCGACCCAAGTTTCCCCGCGCTGCCATTCTATCTGTTCCCCCCACGTCCACCCCCCTTTTTCTGACCCACACGTAGAGCACGACCGCCGCCGCGAGGTCTGCATCGGAGGCCAAGCTTATCAGAACCGGGAAGTTCGTGAAATTCTCGTTCTCGACATTTGCATTGTCGATCGTGATTTGCTTGCGGTACGCTCAGCTCGGGCTGTACCAGCTCGGGCCTGGGCCCGGAGACGCCAAAGCGAGCGGGGCCGTCCTCGTCATAAACACCGGGATCGCAGGCGCAAGCAGGGCAACCAAGAGCGTGGCGCTCAAAGTTCTCGAACGTTGTAGACCCACTTGCAACCCCCACGCTATACCCTCCTTGCCCGTAGGGCGCTAGCAAACTCGGCCTGCTTCGCTGTGATTTCAGCGCTCGGAGCCTTCAGCGAGACTACCAGGCCGTGCTTGGTAATATACAGGGGGACGACGTGGGATGAATGGGAACTCCCCCGCATCTTTACGATTTCAACTGCCCTGATCCTGTCCTCTCCCGCCTTGTAATAGTAGAAGGCGATTATCCCATCGGCCAAGAACTCCTCCACGCCTGTCCTCGAGAACCTGACTGCGGCCTCTTCGACTTCTGCGATAAGAAATCTCGTGACGTTGAGCTTCTCGAAGTACCTGAAGAGCTGCTCGATGTATATCCGGTACTGCTCAATTTTCCCGGAGAAAGCGGTTGCCATGGCGGAGATCGAGTCCAACGCCAGCATGTATGGGTCGAATCCCTGAGGGATCAAATCAAGCACTACCCCAACGTCTAGGGACAGCCTACCGGCAGCTTTTTCAAGCAACGCCTCGACGGACCTGGCTATCGCGATAGGCTCCAGCCTCTTGAGAGCGAGCTTGCCCTGCCCCGCCCGTAGGAAGATCGAGTCGCCTTCCCTCTTCATCTCCTTGACCTCGAATCCAAAGTCCAACAAGTGCTTGAGCAGTCGTTCCGGTGCCTCTTCGAGGGTAAGGTAGACACAATCGTGACCCTCGCGCGCTGCGTTGTAGAGCGTTTGTAGGGCGAAGATTGTCTTACATGTGCCAGGGCCTCCCTCGACAAGTACGCTTGCGCCCCGTATAATGCCTCCTTCACGGAATAATTGATCGAAGCCAGGGACCCCGATCTTGACTATTTCTTTTTCTTTAGTTGTAGGTTTTTTGACTACCGGCTTCCTCTCCTCTTTCGGCTGCTTCGGTTTTCCTTCTTCCTTCCTCTTTTTTTCAAGTCGGCGTTTTTTTGGCATTGAAATCTCAACCTCCTTTTTTTAACCA
>CAZLQN010000186.1:0-1727 GCA_964561735.1 Hadarchaeota archaeon (SeqCode)
GACCGGGATCGGTTGGGTGCCTGAGAGGAGAGGAGCACCGCTGTTTTCGGCTAAAATCACGACTTCTTTGGCGGAGTAATACAACAATTGGTAGGGCGTGATGTTGAACTCCGACCCATCGAAGGATATTGAGTATTCATTCCTCTCCCGACCGAATTTCATGTCGATGGCCGCCCAGCTTGCGGAGCCCTCGAACCCGTAGACGAGTGGTATCCCAGCGTAGTCCATCGGATAAAATTGAGAGAGTTCCAAGAGCTCCTCCGGTGTGATCGTAATCAACTGTTGAGTGATCGTGGATTGGTCCTCCGTAACTATCGCTGGCCTTCCATCTATCTCTTGGGAGTAGATTGTGGTGGTTCCCGTGGTTCCTCCGCCGTAATCGACGCTTTGCGTGCCAATGCTCAACAATTCATCTTCGTTTGTGATGTTCGCTCCCCTCGGCATGATGAACGATGTTCTTGCGGTGAGGTTGAGCTGGTAGTTCTGGGAGGCCATCTTGGAGAGCACGGAGAGGGTGCTTTGGAGGTCTTTCACGTCGTTTATGGATTCCCGCGCGTAGCTCTCGTTGTCCACGGGCTGGAACAGGATCCTCCACTTGTTTTCGTACCTGCCTGCAAAGTATGGAGTTCTCCAGCTTGTAATTATTTTGAACGTCTCGCCGGCGCTAAGCCCAGTGATATCGCAGCTGATATTTTCCATCTCCAAACCATATTTAGCATAAGAACTCTGCACGGCTGCTAAATACATCAGCTTTGCATTTTCTACCCCGATCCCATGAACTGAAAAGCTGTCGAGCATTCCACCCGTAATCGACATCCTCGACTGATCCGCCAGATAGGACGGAGGGATTTCGTAGACCCACTGCCCAGCAGCGTTTCCATTTTCGTCCATGTAAAAGGTCGTGTACTGATTAATTTGAAAACTCGGCAGTTGTGGCTCTGCTCGGATGGCAAAATAGAGATAGGTGCCGCCGATCGATATCGCAAGCACCAGCGCAATTAAGACGATCGCTTTCTTCATTTGCCGCACATCTTTGCTCGTCGATTGATTATTTCAGATTTTCCCTTATCTCCTTGGTGGCTTTGACGAGAGTCTTGAGTTTGGCTATTGCTTCTTCGGTCGTGCGCGTCTTGAGCCCGCAGTCGGGGTCAATCCAGAGCTGCTCTGGTCTCAGAACCTCGAGCGCGCGCTGGATGCGTTTCTTCACAGTTTCGATGTCCTCGATCACGTGGGAGTGAACGTCGACCACGCCGAACGAAATGTCCTTAGTGAACGGGTGCTTCTTGAAAATTTCAACCAGGTCGAGCTCGCTGTTCGACATCTCCAGATCGAAGTTATCGACGGGCAGCTTCAGCATGTCTGGGTAGATGAACTCGAACGCGCCGTAGCACGAATGCGTGATGAAATAAGCGTCGATGCCTTTTGTGACGATGTTCATGGCCTCGATGATAAAGTCGCTCAGATCCTCTGGCCTCGCTGAGAGGGCTGGTTCGTCCACCTGAATTATTTTGGCCCCGGCGTCGGCGAGCGCCTTGACCTCCTCGTGCAACGCGCGGGCCATGTCGAGGCAGGCTTCTCTGCGGTTCGGGTAGTGCTCGTTGAATGACCAGTCCATCATCGTGTATGGCCCAGTGAGCATTCCTTTAACGGGCTTCTTCGTCAGGCTCTGGGCGAACTTCCACATGTCGACGGTGATGGGACCGCGCCACTTGATCTTGCCGGAGATG
>CAZLQN010000187.1:0-1717 GCA_964561735.1 Hadarchaeota archaeon (SeqCode)
CTCCAATATCATTGGCGATTGTCGGGCACTTCACCTTGAGCAAGAAGAATATATTCGCATTTACCTCGCTCAAGGCCTCATAATTTCCCTGCCCTTTGCTAATAACGATATCGGCGCTCTTCAACAAATTTATGAATTCTTTGGAGTTTCTTTTCGGCCCAGTTTTAGGTTCCCCGTTGCTAACTGTTTTGATTTTTGCGATTTTATTTATGCTGACGAATTTCGCATCTTCGACCGTTGCATCATTTATAATGGGTCCCCCTTTGACAACAAATGTGATCTCTTTACCCTTCAGCTCTTCCAAGAGAATGCGGTCGAAAACTATCTCGCCAGCGTTGTCCCCTATGTATACTATCTTCTCAGATTTTTGCAATGCTTCTTTAAATTTATTAAAATGGTCTATGGTGAAATCTTGAACTAGAACCTCTTCTATTGTTTTCTCCAGATCGAACCCGGAGCCGGGCCCAAAATCTATGATGTTTCCAGCTATGGCAAGCTTCGTCGCCGTCAGCAATCTGTCCCTGGATCTACTGACCCTTCGTTTGAGACCTGGATACATTTTTAAGGCTTTTCTGTTGTATTCATCCTTCAGCTTTTTGTAGGGATCGCTATTTCCCGTTACTTCTCTTACTATGCGGTGAACTTTGTGAGCAATGTCGGATGGTATCTTGCCATTCAACGACGTTTTTCCGAGCTCCGATAGGACTTTCTTCAAGGCTTTTTCCTGTTTGGCTTTATTCCCCGCGGCCATCTTGCTTGCTTCTAGAGCTTGCCTCACGAAGCACGGGATACAATCCAGATAGGTCTTCATTTATTCACCAGTCTGCTTAAGTTCGCTAGCTCCGTAACATAGGTTGCCGCCACTTCCGTTATCTTTGAGAGTTTATCTATGTCTATGTGCTCGAAAACATCCAGCTCGGTATGATAATAAGGATCTACAAGCCCCTCGTGAATCCATATCGCTGACACACCCGCTTTTATGAAGGGGACATGGTCGCTTAGGGACATTGGGTTTCCCGAGTGATGTACAGACCAGTTCAATTTCTTGGCCACGCTCATCGAGTACTCGCGCACCTCAGGAGTCGTTTCCAAAAAGTTTTGCGGGCACAAGGCCGAGCTGAATCCATCCAAGTTGATCAAAGCACGGTGGTTTTTTAGATCGTCATTATGCGCTTTGACGTATGCAGTTGAACCCCAGAAAGCGCCCTGTTCTTCCACCCCAAAGAAGACTATTGTGATTGTTCGCCTTGGATGAGAGTTCGCCATAACCCTCGCGATTTCAAGCAGTCCAGCGTCCCCCGACACGTTGTCCCATGCGTGTTGACCCTTGATCTGGCTGTCGTAGTGGGAGCACACCACCACTTTCTGCTCTGGGGATTCGTTTCCCCGCACTTCGCCGATGATGTTCCACGATTTCTTCTCGCGATACTCGCCGCGCGATTCGAGATGAACTTTGACCTTTTGCTTTTTCAACAACTCTGACAATCGTTCGCCGTCTTTTAGCGAGATCGTCACGCCGGGAATTGTGCCCTTTCGCCTGTCCACAACCGCCGTTGCCACTCTGATCAAATTATCCGGGGGGTCGGTAATTACAACAAATCCTGTAGCTCCAAGTTTTTCAGCTGTTGGGTACATCCAAAAAGGGAATGGAGTTTTGACCAAGGCTATTTTCCCCTTGAGACTTGTCCCGCGCGCCACCAAAGCATCGAGCTCCTCT
>CAZLQN010000188.1:0-1698 GCA_964561735.1 Hadarchaeota archaeon (SeqCode)
CCATCTACCAAAATCGCACTTACATTATCGGCCCTAGCTCGATTCACTAGCCCCGCATGCACATTTTTCAAACCTACCAAATTATGCCTCCGCGATAAGACAAGAAATGTCGCTGGGGCACCCTCCTGCAGCGGCTTCCACGGCAAATTGAAAATGCTGAGTGGCTCGATCATCGCAGCACGCAGGAGTTCTCGCGCCTCCTCATCGCCGACTCCGCTGTCCTCCCGGCGCATGCACGCCCAATCAAACGATAGCTCGCCGAACATATCTGGCTGGCAGACTGCTGCATTATCCGTGCCTATGCAAAACTTGACCCCAGATCTCAACGCTCTCAAAATCGGTGCTATGCCGACGCCTAGCAAGCTGTTCGCCCTAGCACAAAAAACAACGGGAACGCGCGACTTTTTAAGCATGAGCAAATCTTCATCGCTCGCCCATGTGGAATGTATGATGAAAGAAGGCCGCAACTCCAAAGCCCGCTCGACCTCGCTCTTCCCAGTTTTCTCAAACGAAAGTTCCTGGGCCTCCTCGGTCTCGGCAACATGGACACTAAAGATCTTGCCAGCCTTGCGAACGTTGCGTGCGATTTCTTTGACCGCTGAGGGCTCAAACGCATCTATGGACGGTAAACCAACACCATCGCATGCGCAAAGCAAGCCGTTCAACTCCGACAACTTGGACGGGCGCCCGAGGATCACGCTTCGAACAGGTGTGGTGGAGGCCTTCCGAAGGATTCTCACCCCCGCCAACCCTCCTTCTCGGAAGTCGCAGTGGGCCAGTGTGCCGCTTCTTAACATATCATGAATGATCGTACGAAGCGTACCGATAAGTTCTCGACCTGCTCCCTCTAGCTCACGAAACTTTGCGCCACGTGGTCCTACTACCTGGGGTTGTGATTTCCCAAGGTAGAGTTCCTTTGCGATCGCATCTGCTAGATGAGTGTGGGCGTTGACGAATGGAGGCAACACGAAGCCACGCTTGATATCGGTGCCGCGAGTACGTGGTGTCCCCTCGCCGATTTTTTCTATTTTGTTATCTTTGATCACGAGATATCCGTGCGTGACATCTAGATCCTCGCCCTCCAATAACGTCACATTGTAGAGCACCTGTCGCACCATTTGCCCACCTGTTATAGCTTAAAACATTCCCAAATATTAACTGAGAGCATGAGACTCGTAGTCTATAACGCTCGCGAGTGCGACCCGAAGCGTTGCACCGCGGTACGCCTGCATCGCGCTGGAAAGATTCAGATGACCTACAAGCGGGAGGAGTTGCCGTCGAAAGCTATCCTGCTCGACCCATTCGCGCAGAAAGCAATCTCGCGCGCTGATGCAACAATCGCAGAAAAACGTGGCTTGGTGGCGCTCGATGTCTCTTGGAACAAGATCAGGAAAATCGAAAGCGTTAGAAGGAAGATGGAACCGAGGAGTTTGCCGTATCTTGTGGCCTCGAACCCCACGCACTATGGTAGGCCGACGACGCTGAGCACGGCCGAGGCGCTAGCCGCCGCGCTCTTCATCTTCGGCGATCGTGAGCGGGCAAGAGATATTCTCGCCGGGTTCAAATGGGGACCAACTTTCTTCGAGCTGAACAGAGAGCCGCTCGAAGCCTATGCAGCTGCAACTGACAGCGCGGAAGTTGTCGCAGCACAGCGCCAATTCATGCCGTGAATTTTTGACATGGACTTCACACGTGTGC
>CAZLQN010000189.1:0-1692 GCA_964561735.1 Hadarchaeota archaeon (SeqCode)
GAATGTGACGAGCAAGTGTAATTTAACATGTAAGCACTGCTACGTTCCACCGCCCGACCATCGAGACCTCAGCTTCGATGAGGCGAAGGATCTCCTGAATCAACTTGCGGAGCTCGGGGCCGAGGAGCTTCACCTGAGCGGTGGAGAGCCTCTCGCGCGCGACGACCTCTTTGACATAATACGTGAGGCGACGGATATCGGGTTTCATGTTGATACAATCACGAATGGGTGGTACGTCAATAAGGAAAACGCCCGCAAGTTCAGAGAAAGCGGCGCGGCGCATGTATCGGTGAGCACGGATGGTATAGGAAAGACACACGACGATTTTAGAAACAAGCCAAAGTCTTTTGAGAGGTGTGTTGAAGCGATAAAAATATTGGGGGACGAAGGTGTCGAAGTCTACGTTTCCCCCACGATCTCCAAACTCAACTTTGGTGAATTGCCCGACCTTTTTTCCCTAGCTGAATCGCTGGACGCAAACTTCTCTACGAAGGTGCTCGTGCCGATAGGCGAAGCCAAGATTTTGGACAAGTACTGCCTCAGTCCGGAGGAACAGAAAAAGTTCTACGAGTTCATATTTGCGAAGAAAGCAGATAATCACATGGACATCGTGACGACATGCAGTCCGTACTCCGTGCTATTCACGAAAAAGCAGGCACCGAAGGACGACGGTCGCATACACGGGGGCTGCACCGGTGGCATAGACCTGCTTTGCATCGCCGCTGACGGCCGAATAATGCCATGTTCGAGGCTGCAAATGCCGCTCGGCAACGTGCGCAATGACAAACTCATGGATGTCTGGTACTCATCTGAAATTTTAGCGACTCTTAGAGATAGGGACAACCTCAAGGGGAAGTGCGGGCGCTGTGCTTACAAGAACTGGTGCGGCGGATGCAGGGCGATGGCGCTGGCCAAGCTGGGCGATCATCTGGCCGAGGACCCGACCTGCTGGTACGGCGCTTGATGTTCGTTTTGCGCGTGTTTATATTTTACAAGTTTTCAGTTGGTTTGGCGATAACTTGAGTTTCAGCGTCCGAGCGGGAGGTTTGACGTTCCAGATAAAGCTGGTCGAACTTGGCAAACTCCACATCCATGAGGAGATAATTCCGGAGCTGCTCGGTTCGATGGTGGACGAGATAAAGTCCAGTGGAATGTTGAGGCATCCGATAATAGCGGACGTAAATAATTTGGTTGTCCTCGACGGAATGCATCGTGTCGCAGCTCTCAAAAAGATCAAGTGCCGTTATGTCCCCGCATGTCTCGTCGACTACGACAGCCCAAATGTAAAAGTTGGCTGCTGGTACCGTACCGTCAGCGGAAAGGCGAGCACAAATGCGTCATTAAACTTACTTAGACAACTTAAAATCAAATTAGATAAAGCCTCGATAGCAGAGGTGAAGCGCGCGCTTGAAGACCGTAAAGCTGTGGCTGCAATTCTTTCGAAAAAAGATTGTCACACGATCTTTGCAAAGGCGAGCGGGATTAGAGAAGCATACGCTTGGGTCGGGCGCATCGAGAAAAATTTCGCGAACAGTGGATTGAATGTAAGCTACGAGACGGAACGAGATGCGGAAGAAAATGTGGAATCTGGTGAAGCCACTGCTGTCTTAATGACACCGCGAGCGACGAAGGAGGAGGTGCTAGAAGCCGCCCTTTCCGGAAAATTGTTCGCTCACAAGACGACTAGGCATA
>CAZLQN010000190.1:0-1654 GCA_964561735.1 Hadarchaeota archaeon (SeqCode)
CAGGCCCTCCCTGACGACGAAATCCACTTCTCCCTCTCCATTCCAGTAGAAAAGTTTTATCCCCTTGTTCTCCGCAAACCTCCTGTTGAGTTCGATGAATACTGCGTTCTCCATCGCCCTGCCAAATTCCTCCCTGAACCTATAACCCACTGCGTTGGCCAGCCCGGTGTCGATCGAGTAGTATTTGTTTATCTCTCTCATCTGCTCTTTTAGCCTCGGCGAAAATCGTCTGAGCGGCAGAACGAGATAACATTCTTCGAGGTAGGCGAGGTATTTGGAAACTGTGTCCACCGAAACACCGCAAGCGCTTGCCACGCTTCTGTGGGTCATGGTTTTCGAGGAATTGCTCACCACATAGTAGGCGATTTTTTTCATTATTTCGTAATCAGCTTTGTGTCTAGCCGTAGCGTCTCGCGCCACGATATCGTCGAACAAATCGCTCAGATATTTTATCCTCTTCATTTTCCCCATCCCTAGCGTCTCGGGAAACCCCCCTTCGGCGAGGTACCTCTCCAGGAAATGGAGGATCTTCCCCCTGTTGTGCTCCAAATAGTCCGCTTTGAAGTTCCGCCAGTCATAAAACCTTAGGTACTCCAAGAACGAAAATGGGAACATGACAAACGTCGTGTGCCTCCCGCTCAAAACCCTTCCCACATCTCGTTTCAGCAGGCTTGAGGAAGAGCCGGAGACGAACACACGTTTGAACTGCCTTGTATCATATAAGGAGCGCACCCATCTTTCCCAATTCTGTTTTTCCTGAACCTCATCCAAAAAAATGTGCGAAATATCCGGATTTATCCGCCTGCACTCCAACAAAAGTTTATCGAAATCGGCACTGTAGATTTCGTTATCGTCGAAGTTCAGGAGTAGGATTTCCTTAGTGTCGACATCTTTGGAGATCAGATGCTGAATAAGCTGGTACAACAACGTCGTTTTACCCGACCTTCTCACCCCAATGATGTCTTTGATAAGTTTGAGGTCGAGGTGTTCCTTGAGTTTCGCTAGCTTTTCCCGTTCAACACCCAAGAGTTCTTTTTCGACTTCGCCCTCTGCCCACCACGGATTCCACTTTCTTATAGCATCCGGTAACATGGGTTAATGTCTTGTTTTTTGACTATTTAAATATTTCGATTATCGTCGACAAAAAATTCTATTTTTGTCAATAAAAGTCGACAATTTAGAAATGCAAGATGTATGCAAACACTTCTGTTTACGCAGCGCGTGCTCATCTCAAGCCTCTTGGGCCCAGCGCCTCCAACAGCTGGGACAGATTCCGTCTCACCAAGCCAGATTTAGCCTCATTTTCCGCCAAAAAACCTAAACAAACTTTTTTCATTAAGCGATATAATTTATGCCGATGCTTAAAAGTTAAATCACCCCTTCTTCTCTTAACCGCTTTTTTATCCCCTTGAATTCCACAAAGCTAAACGTGGGAAATGACCGTTTGATTGGGCCGTAATCGCCGAGTGCCGCCGCCAAAACCGCCTCGATGGATTCAGAGCTCACGTGTTTGCGAACGACCTCCCAGTTTACGGTGTCGAGCTGCGCTTGGAGCAGGGCAAATATATCGGTGAGGTCCTTCATACCCTTCGCGCTCCGTCTCTCCAGCCCTCTCTCCTTTGCGGCGATGAGCTTTGTAATCAAGAGGACGGTT
>CAZLQN010000191.1:0-1650 GCA_964561735.1 Hadarchaeota archaeon (SeqCode)
TATCGACAGCCGCTACTACTTGCTCCAAGATCGGATGGATGAGTTCATAGGCAACGGGCTAGAAGAAGTCCGGAAAACCTGGAGGAATCTAGAATACGTTCTCGCGTGGGCCGGAGCGTGGTCGAGTACGGGGGTTAATTTGAATGATGCGCGCAGCAAAGCGATATTCGAGTTAGCGTGGGCGAGGCAGGAGCTTGAGACGTTTGGGTCGGCGGATTACATAGCGGCGGCAATCGGGTTGAGCGGGGCTAGCAGCGGAGGGAGCAGCTCGGGCGATGTTTTGTCGACAATTTCAAATCCGCAGATGATAGTTCCCTTAAGGGCTGTCGACATCGAGACCATGAAAGGATTCATCGACCGCGCCTTGGGTTGTCTGAGTTCAGCTTCTTCTGACTTGACCACGGCAAAGGCGCACCTAGCAAATGCGAAGGAGAGCGTCATTCAAATTCCAGACAACGCGGAAAATACTGCCCTCATCGAAAACGCGCGAAGAGAGCTTGAAGCAGCCCTGGACAAATTTTCCCAATCCAAAAACCACGTTCGAGAAGCGCATCAACAGTTCGATCAACTGGTGAGGTTCACCGCGCAAGCGGCTGGGAATGACGTGATAATGGCCGCAATACATGATAGTCTCACGCAGCGAACAAGGGGAGATTACATAAAGGGCGATTATCCCTCTCTCCAAGAGCAGGTCGCGTGGGGGGCTGCTGGGACTGAAAATAGAATATCGGAACTGGAGGCCATGGTACAATCACAGCTCCAAATAGCCTCATCCGATAACATCACGTCGATTAAAAACTCGATATCAAACCTCTACACCCAAGCCGAAACCCGTGTCCAAAATTTACTCATCGAGCCCTCGCCAAAGCGCTGGGTTGAGTTTGACATTTACGATGAACCCGGGGCATGCGATGAAACTCCCTCACCGACGAGCGGTGCTGTGCCCGTGTACATAGACGGCGCACAAGACGGGACGATAGGGGCTATGGAGGTCGTTCTTCAGAACGTGAATTCAAACCTGGAAAAAATGAAAACAATTTCTGACACCACCGAACCATCGCCTGACGAACTTCAAGATGTAGAAATAGACGAAGAACTAGAACAAAAACTCAGAACCGACACCCAGGGTTTCTTGGGAATTAACCGAGAGGGGTTGTACGAGTTGCTGCCCCCTCCACCGATAAGAGATCAGCCGGGGCTCTCAGTTTTTCACGATTTTAACATATCTTCGGTGAGGTATGTGCGAGAGGATCCAGTCGGAAGGTTTGGATTTAACGCACCAACACCAATCTGGCTCCTGTTTTTTACACTTTGGTATGCCCAGTGGGAGGTCACGCTTGAACTCGAGGGTGATCCAATCGAGGAAATCTTCGACTTCGCGAACCCCACTTTGCCTAGATCGCACGAGTTTGCCGAAATTTTGGGAAATAAAATAGTGGCTGATGTTCACAAGCCGCTCGCCTACCGCTATGAGGTGCAGCGCAGAACCTTCAGCTTCAAGTTGATATTACTCAGCCTCAGACCGTTCAGCATTTCTTCATAGGTCAAGCTGGGGTTGTGTTAGAGCCAAGCTTAACTCAATCTATCTTCACTTCTTTTTCCCGGTTGGAGTTCCACCACCATTTTCCTTCGTGTTAGGGGTTTGATGAT
>CAZLQN010000192.1:0-1633 GCA_964561735.1 Hadarchaeota archaeon (SeqCode)
AAAAACCAAAAGTAGAAAAAGTCATTGGGGAGAAAAAAGTCAGGAGGCTCAAGCGAGTCGAATAGGGTAATAAGCCATCAAATAGGGTAATTTCACGATGCTTAGTACCTGTTTAGAAAGCCAGAGATAATCGAGTCCCCCATAAATCAGGTAATATCGAAAAATTTAATACCCCATTTTCAGAAAGGATATTTGGGTTACAACATGAATTCCCTTACCGTCGAATACCTCAAAAAACTCGGATTCAGCTCAGACCACATCGCCACCCTGCGAGCTCTAGGTGAATACAAGGGCAAGCAAGATCTTTTCAACCGCCGATCACCGGAAGCGCTCGCATCCTTAAGGAGCTTGGCAATGGTGGAATCAACCATATCCTCAAATCGCTTGGAGGGGATAGTGGTCGGGGACGGGGTGGCCAGAGACATAGTGTTGAAATCAGCCACTCCCCGCGGACGCTCGGAGCAGGAGATCGCAGGTTATAGGGACGCCCTCGCACTCGTCCACGAGTCGGCGAGGGATTTACCCTTCACGACTGGCACGATACGGCGGCTGCACACAACGATCTGCAGGTACCTTCCTGAGGGGGGCGGAGATTGGAAGAGAGAGGACAATGTGATTTTGGAGCGGCGCCCAGATGGGACCACGAGGATTCGCTTTAGACCTGTTCCGGCGGCTTTGACCAACGATGCGATGGAGAAATTGACAGAGGGGTATAGGCAGGCGGTTGACGGCGGGTGGGATCCGCTGGTGGCAATTCCGCTCGCGGTTTTTGACTTCCTGTGCATTCATCCGTTCAAAGATGGGAACGGGAGGGTGGCCAGGCTCTTGACCCTTTTGCTTTTGTACCACGCCGGCTACAGCGTCGGTCGCTACATAAGTCTGGAACGCATCGTCGAAGAAAGCAGGGAGAGCTACTACGAAGCTTTGGAAAGATCCTCTCCGGGGTGGCATGAGGGCGGGCACGATGTTTTCCCATGGCTGACTTATTTCTGGGGAACGCTGCTGCGCGCATACAAAGAGTTCGAAGAGCGCGTCGGGACCGTGACGACAGCTAGGGGGGCAAAAACCGAGCAAATCGAGCTCGCGGTGGGAAGGAAAGTCGGGCCATTCGCAATATCCGATATAGAAAACGATTGCCCGGGGATAAGCAGAGAGCTGATTCGGCACGTGCTGCGCAAACTGCGTGATGAGGGCAAGATACGCTCCACTGGTGTAGGGCGAGGCGCGAAGTGGATGAAGGTGGAGGGTTAAGACAAATAGGTGATTAAGCCAGCACGTGGCAATGCTGTCAGTGATATGATAGAAGTCAAAGAACTTCTCGAGGAGATGGAGTAATATGCTGAATCCCAAGGGTTCAGGTTCAATCCTGACCAAATGTTCGTGTCGGTCTGCGAGATGAAAAGTAGAAAAAGAGGTAGGGCTAAGGAAACTCGATGCCTAAGCGGGTCGAATGGAGGTTTTACCACGGGGCGGGCGGAAATCCGAAAATCTGCGAAGCATAAATTACTTGAAAAAATATCCGCTAGTTTAACTGTGTCGGTTTTTGTTATCGGCATCGGTGTTAGGGTGTTCTTCGGTCCACTTTTATTTCCAATCCCAGATATGGCGGCTTGGTTAATCGGGGGCATCGTGT
>CAZLQN010000193.1:0-1607 GCA_964561735.1 Hadarchaeota archaeon (SeqCode)
GCGAGTTCACCGCCGTCACTATCTTGTCCACGCCGAGGTCTATTGCCTGATACAGCCCGTTGTCCTCATATGGTTTTTCCTCTTTTTCATGGACTATCGAAAGGTAGAAGTCCTCGCCATCCTTGTAGACCGCTACCTGATACACCTTCTCGAACTCGAACTTTTCTTGGATCTCGAACTCGAGCGGCACACCGTTATAGAAGTGCGAAAGCGTTACCTTGCAGCGCTCGACTGAAAATCCCGACTGGTTGTACAGCATTGTGGCGAAATGTCCCCTACTTTTGAAGCGCGGCGGTCTGGCATCCTTGTGGCCGTTTTTCCAGAGGGCGAAGAAGGACTTGTAATCCGCATCGAGCTGTCGCAGCACCATCTGGAGCACCTTCGAGTAGACCCAGCCGTACTCTGGATACCTCCGCTTGGTTTCCGGCAGATCGTTCTGCTGCTTTCGGTAGCCCACGCGCTTGCCCTGCTTCCAAGCGTCGATCCGCTCGGCAAGGGCGAAGTTGTAGAGCAGCCTGCACCGCTCCGAGAGCTTCCAGAGCACTTCTTTCTGTTCGGGCGTCGGGAATATGCAGATTTTCTGGGTCAGCTGCATCAGTGCTCACCTTCAGCCGACCTTTTGCAAACCCTTTTTATACCATTTTCCCGGAGAGAGAGGTCACCGAAAGTAATATATAAACTTTATAAAGAGGCGGCTTTCACCCTTACGCGAAGGAAAGGGACTTTTAAATGTGGATAACCATGTTTTGTGGGCGATGAAATGCATGCGATCATAAAGCGCATAGCCGCACGTGAAATCCTCGATAGCCGCGGCAACCCGACGATAGAAGTGGAAGTGACGGCCAAGGGCAAAGCGGCTGGTTTCGGCCGAGCAGCGGCTCCGAGTGGCGCGAGCAAGGGCAAACATGAAGTAGTCGCGTTTTCAGAAGGCGGGGTCGGCGCGTCAGTCAAGGCGGTGAAAAAATTAGTGACTGCCAAATTGCTCGGTGTTGCCGTGGACGATCAAGAAAAAGTTGATTCGCTCCTTCATGAGGCGGATGGGACATCGAACTTTTCTAAGATAGGCGGAAATGCAGCGGTTGCCGTCTCGATGGCCGTGGCGAAGGCTGCAGCTTCAGCACATGGCATGCCTCTGTTCAAGTATCTCGGCGGCGAGCGAGCGACAAGGTTGCCCTATCCGCTTGGCAATGTACTCGGCGGGGGCGCACACGCGGGCAAGATGGCTCCAGACATCCAAGAGTTCATAGCGATGCCCGTCGGCGCGAAAAAATTTGTCGATGCGGTGTTTGCGAACACCCGAGTTCATAAGAGAGTCAGGGCGTTGATTGAGGCTAGAGACAAAACATTCACGGGCGGCAAGGGTGACGAGGGGGCTTGGGCACCAAACCTCGATAATCTGACTGCCCTCGAAGTTGTTTCTAAGGCTTGTGAAAATATTAGAGATGAAGTTGGGTTCGAGGTCAGGCCAGCGTTGGATATAGCAGCTAGCAGCCTCTACGATGATAAAAAACGGGCGTATATTTATGGGCGCGAGGGCAAATCTCGGGATACCGGGGAGCAGATAGATTTCGTCGTTGGGTTGGTTGATAAATACAAGCTTTTCTACG
>CAZLQN010000194.1:0-1541 GCA_964561735.1 Hadarchaeota archaeon (SeqCode)
GCGGCATCTGCCCGAATCACAAGTCACACACGGTTTTGGGTATAATTGATGTCACCAATCGCTGTAACATGCGTTGCCCGATCTGCTTCGCGAATGCCGCGGCAGCTGGCTATGTCTACGAACCCACGTTCGAGCAGGTGGTTGAGATGATCCGTAACCTCCGCGCAAATGAGCCGGTACCGGCGCCAGCGCTTCAGCTTTCTGGAGGCGAGCCAACCCTCCGTGATGATCTCCCGGAGATCGTGCGTGCCGCCAAAGAGGCTGGGTTCCCTCACGTCGAAGTCAACACCAACGGCATAAGGATCGCCGAGGACTTGGACTTCGTGAAGCGGCTTGTGAAAGCTGGGACGAGTACTCTTTATCTACAATTCGACGGCGTGACACCTGAGCCATACAAGATCACGCGTGGGCAGGACGTTTTACACCACAAGCTCAAGGCGATCGAAAACTGTCGAAAGGCTGGCCTCCGCAGCATCGTACTCGTCGTGACCCTCGTCAAGGGGGTAAACGATGATCAAGTTGGAGATATAATCCGTTTTGCGACCAAGAACTTGGATGTCATCAAGTGCGTGAACGTGCAGCCAGTTTCGTTCGCCGGACGCATCTCCCAGCAGGAGCGGGAAAAATGGCGAATAACCATCCCAGATTTCTTGAAAGCCGTTGATGAACAGACCGATGGACAAATTGCGGTCTCGGATTTCTATCCTGTACCAAGTGTAACCCCGATTTCTCGTTTCGTTGAGGCGTACAAAGGCAAACCCTATGTCGAGTTCACCTGTCATGAGCACTGCGGCGCGGCGACCTACGTTTTTTTCGATGACGGCAAGGTGATCCCGATAACGAGATTCGTGAACGTCGAGAAACTGTTCGAGTTGTTGGGTAAATATGCGGAGGAACTCAAGCGTGGTGGGTTTGGCGCCAAGGCGAAAATCATAGCAAAAGCGCTCAAGGATGTGCCCGGCACTATTGACATGAGAAAAGCACCCAAAGGGCTCAACCCAGTAAAGATTATCCTAAATGTCCTTCGCACCGGCAGTTACTCATCCCTTGCCGAGTTTCACGAGCGGGCCCTAATGATTGGCTGCATGCATTTTCAAGATGTTTATAACATTGACTTGGACCGCGTTGAACGATGTGGTATCCATTATGCCGTGCCAGATGGGCGGATCATCTCATTTTGCACACACAACAGCATCCACCGCTCAGCGGTAGAGAAGAAGTTAGGGGTCCCGCTGAGCGAGTGGAAAGGCCCAAAGTAAAGCTTTAATAAGCAAATCTTCTGAGTTAGATAGGAAATCATCCAGTAGACAGATTAGGGGGGATTTTATGGCAGCTCAGATGGGAGGACAACCAGTACTAATTCTACCCGAGAAGGTCCAGCGCTATTTGGGTCGGGATGCCCAGCGCATGAACATCATGGCCGCGCGGGTGATAGCTCAGGCGGTTCGCACGACACTTGGGCCACGCGGGATGGATAAGATGCTCGTCGATAGCATGGGCGACGTCACCATAACCAACGACGGCGTCACCATCCTCGAGGA
>CAZLQN010000195.1:0-1526 GCA_964561735.1 Hadarchaeota archaeon (SeqCode)
CTCGTGTTCGCTTACGGTTTCTTTCAATTTTATTCCCTTTCCCTTGAGCTTGGTCACCCATCGGCGGCGGTCGGAGGTTTTGAAGAGGAGCGCACCCGAAGTTCGAGGATGGATTTCTATAACTTGGAGACCTTTCGCTCGGAGCTTGCCCGCGAGGTGCATCCCTCGTTCAGTGAGCGATCGCATACCCGCGAAGGTGGGCGGAAAGACATGAAAGCCGCGTTTGATCAACGATTTTTCAATTAGCCTGAGGCTACCTTGCGCTGGCAAGCTGAGTGGGGCATCTATAGCAACGACTTCAGGTCGGACGTTTTCACATAGCTCCAAAATTTCAGCATCCGAATAAATCTCCCTTGTTTCGAGCTGCTTGCCACAGAGTTTTGCAACCCCACTTGGATTTTTTGGCAGGCCAGCGAGGTCCAAGCCGATTACGATTGGCTCACGCATCAGTGCTCACGCTCCATCGCTTTAACTCGAATTAGTGGTTTAGCCAGATGTCTACGGGCCCGGGGAGGAACAGCGAAAATCCCGGGCCTAATTTCACGGGACATAGCAACAATTTTGGCAGCTTTGACAGGGGCTCTGATTTTGCACCGCTTACAGGAGTACCCCTTGCCCCTACCTTCAGATTTCATGCGTTTGCCACATCGCGGACAAACTGGGTTCACTTTTTTTAACACGGGTGCTAGTTTTAAAATCGCGAGTTTTTCGAGGTTGATTGTCAGCGGTAGCCCTGGTTTTTTCTTAATGCTGCCGCAGACACGCACTTTATCGTCAATGGTCAACTTTTTTACAACTTCCCTGAATTGGCGAGTTGGTTCGTAGGCGGCGCAGTCGATTTCTCCGGTTTTGTCACGGATTCGGAAGATGACATGGCCGCCAGGGATTATCTTTGGCATTTTGCAGACAGTGCCATCAACGATAACCGACCAATAAGGTCTTGCATCAGAAATCTTTGATCGCCTGAGGTGTTCGTCCGTTCCTTGGTTTGTCTTGTAGATGATGAAGCGCTCGATGGGTTCCAAAGCTTTTACGAGTTTATGAGACTTCAACGTGATTTCGGCGCTCTCCCCCCGAATGCCGTAGAGGATTGGGCAGGGTGTGTGGGGGGTGATCCTAATTTCTTTGGTAGTGGGGTCAAGATTGTCGAACGTGCTCGGGAAAGTCTTTTCGTTCATCCGCTCCACCGAGGCGGCGTCGACTCTTCTCGGGGTTCCCCTATTCTCCGGGACGCGGTATGCGATGAGCTCGAAGGTCCAGTCGCGCTCGAGCGTGTTGCCGATTGCTGCTAGAGCGCCGATGATCCCGCGGCCTAGCTTGAACTTGTGAACTTCGGCGCCGATTTCTCCCGCGAGGGCCTCAGCCTCCTCAATTGTTACGATATCTTGAACGACTTTTTTTGAAAACGATTTTAGTTTTTGAGGGATTTTTTCGCCATGGTAAAACACGACCCCGGGATTGGTGGTCTCGACGTGGAGTTCGGCTAACTCTTCAACGGTATCGAGAACGATTTTTTTCGCTTGGGG